>ONIU01000185.1 GCA_900317935.1 uncultured bacterium | reverse complement strand
GATAAATTATTTGAATGAAGATATAGTAATTAATTATTGTTTGTACTTTTTAGACAGCCTCTGAGGAGGGTGTCTAAAAACTAGGCAATTGGCAAAAAATTTTTCTGGATTGCCACAAACTATCGTTAGCTACAATAAAAACAATAACTACAAACTACAATGTAAACTCTTAAATTTTGTTTTTCTTTGATGAATTATGTCTTATTATTAAAGAGAAGTTATTCTTAGGGGAAGAATTATGAAAACAATATGTGGAATAGATTGCAGTGGATGCAGCAGGAAAAATAGCTGCAAAGGGTGCGTAGAAACAGATGGGCATCCTTGGGGTGGAGATTGTGTTGCAGCAGAATGTTTTAAGATTGGTGGCAAAAAATATTTTGATGATTTTGAAGCTGAATTAATTAAAGAATTTAATGCTCTTGGAATTACTGATATGCCGATGGTAACAGAACTCTGTCATTTATGTGGTTCGTTTGTGAATTTAGAATATAATCTGCCAAGTGGACAGAAAGTAAAACTACTTAACGATAATAATATTTATCTAGGTTATCAGCTTGAAAAGCAAGGTGGAAAGCGTTGCTACGGCCTAGTTGCTGACAGTCATTTTTTACTAGTATGCGAATACGGCTGTAAAGGCTCTGACCCAATGTCATTAAGTTAAGAAAATTAAAGAAAATAAAAAAAATTAATAAGGAAAACTTATGCTATTGTTTTTTATGAAATCATTGTTTTCGCAATAAAAACAGGGTAAACAAGATATAAAAAACCAAGGGAACAGATTATCTCTTCCCGTTAAAACACCTGTTATGATTTTTTAAGATTAGTTTGAGCCTCCTTTTTACTTGTAATTCAGACTAACAGCTAAAGAAGTTCTTTTTCTCCTTTTAAATAATCTTTTTTTTCTTATTGGTAAAAAAACTTCTCCATAAGTATTATAATATCTGCTTCTATAATAGATTTAAGGAACTGTCTGCATATCTTCATAGCCTGTGAAACATTTATTTTGTATTTCAGTCTTTTCCCACTTTTTTTAACCCGGGTGCATTTAATTATTTCGGCACAGAAGTTATACAGGACCATTCTTGCCCAGACTTCCTGCAAGATATATTCGTATTTTTTTGAGTGTAATGTCGTCGCCCCAAGAGTATGCTTCAATGTACAGAATGAAGTCTCTATCTTCCACCGCATCTCATAGAGTTTCTTTATTGTTGCAGGACTGAAATCCGCTGGAAGATTGGTGACTATGTTCTCATAGGCTGTTTCAGATATTTTGAACCGGAGCACTCTCAAATCCATTCCGTATTCACTGTTTGATTCATTGACGAAATCGAAATAGTTTTTGCAGATTCTGTATTGGTCTTTATTTTCTGGTTTTTTCCAATTCCTTACCGACTTTGATTTGGTCAATATGCGGTGAACCGTCATATCAAACTGATCTGGAAGTTCATCAAGCTTTTTCCCAATCATATACTCTGTATTATCATCCTTGGCTCTTACCATGAAATAAACCCCTTTCTCAATTGCGTGGGCGAAGAAATTATAGGCAGCAAAGCCTCTGTCTGCTATTATGAGGTTCTTGTAACCTCCGCTGTTTTCAATGCGGTCAGTGAGCTGGCATAGACCTCGTGGTTCGTTGGGTTTTGCAAAAGAGTTGATCACAGCATCTGTATATCTGTCTGCAAGAATGTCGTATAGCACCACAACATGGAGAGCGTTATATCCTATAACAGATCTGGAACTGGGCTTCATATAAGTAACCTTATCTTTTTCGTTCAAAGGCAGTCTGAATTCTGAACCGTCACAGGCAAGAATCCGTAAGCCCCTGAACAGTCTAGGCTTGAAATGCTGGTTGAACCGGTATAAAAGCTCACGAAACGCTTCTGGCAATATTTTAGCTCTCTGCTGACAGAATGACGACGCAGTAGGAATATCTGCTTCGTATCCGAAATACTTGAACAGTTCGTTAGATATTGTTTCCTTTTCCAATGCGAGAATTAATTTCATTATCTGTTGGAAAGGAAGTTTACGGTTTCTTGTAAAATCTTTTTCTGGATTTTTAACAAATAGTTGAATATTTTTCTCCAAGGATTTAATATCCTTACAGAGTATTTTTTTGATAGAATTGGGGTTCTTCAAGAGATGTCTCCTTTGTTAGCTGTCTAAGCAATTTTTAACTAACAAAGGGTTCGCTTTCGCTGTTAATTACAGCGAAAGCGAACTGCACAACCACAGCCATATGTCAAGTATTTTTTTATTTTTTTAATTTAAACAGTGGATTAGTGCGAATTTCTTTCCCTGAATATTCTTGTTATGTGCATAAATGCTGTAATAGTATAAAAATAGACATAAAAAAAGAGCCTTAAAACAGGCTCTAACAAAACATTTTAGCTTAACTTAATGACATTGGGCTGGGAATGTTGATTCCTATGCATTTGATTATATTTCAGGGAATGATTTGTTAAGTTTAACAGTTGCAATGATGCTTGCTGATGGTGTTATTGATAATAGAGAAATGAATATTATTAATAATATTAGGAATGCAAGAAGCATAAGCTATATTGAATTAACAAAAATAATAGGCAGAATGAGGAATGTTCCAGGCCCAATAGAGTTTGTTCTTAATAAGACAGCTATAAAATTAGATGAAAATCTAATAAAGTTGCTTATAACTATTGCGGCCGCCGATAATAGAATTGAAGATTCTGAACTTAGAGTATTAAGAAAAGTAGCTGGAAAAATGAATATTTCTGAAAATCGATTACGCGATTTAATTAATGAAGTTTATGAAAAGAATTGGAATAAGTAAGAACAATTTCAAATATTGTCTTGGTTTGTGTAAATTTCTAGTTTTATAATATTAATTATTATTTTCTGTATTTGAATTCTTTATTAATTTTGCTACTTTAATGTATCTAACTCCAAAAAAGCCGTTCTTTTTTATAAGTTGTATTTTATCATCTTTTTTTGCTTCCTGTTGAAGTGTGGGTGATACTTCGATTGAAAAGAAATCAAAAAAAGGAGGGTCGATATTTAATACATAATGATGTTTTCGGCTTTTCCCGTTAAAAGTACTGTAATTATCACTAGAAATTATATTAGATATTTGTTCTTCTTGCTTAGAAAAATCAAAAAGTAAATTTGCATGGAATAATAAAGAAAATATTATAATAAATGAACTAATATAACAAAGAATATAATCTGAACATTTTTTTATATTTAAAGTTTCGTTAAATGAATTTTTATACTTAGGATATAATAAAGAATAATGTTTTATGGATAATACTATAAAAACTATAAAAATTATAAATGTTATAAAATTAATCATATTATCTATATAAACAATCTTTGAATTTATTGTGGAATATATGGCTGTTAAGCCTATAATTGTTGCTATAAATAACAAAAGAATATTAATCTTAAGAATCTTGTTATTTTGTTTTTTTAACAATATATTGTCTTTATTATCTAACTCTATTTTATCATCTTGATTTTGAATGTTATCTAGAATTCTAGACAAAGAAAATGATAATATAAAAAAAATGAAATTAATAACCAAATGAGAAATAAATATACCAAAGAAAAAATCTGTCATTTTCTTTTTATCCTGATTATTACATTTTATATTAGATTTATCCAAATAAATTTTACACTATATAATTTTGAAAATAAACATTATTTTTTGTTCTAACCTTTTTTTAAGATAATGAAAAACCAATGCTTATTTTACTGATAAACAACAAAAACCAACTACAATGTAAACCTTAAATTATAACTTAATTCCTGTTTGCTTAAAAATCTGCTCTTTTGAAACACCATTAGCAAACAGCATTTTTGCTAACTGCTGTAATTTATTATCTTTTTCTTGAAGTTCTTTATCTTTTTCTTGAAGCTGGCTATCTTTTTCTTGAAGTTTGTCTTCTATTTCTTTAGTTCGCTTTTTTACACCATCTTCTACGGCAGTTCTAAAATCACCTAGAGCAGCTCTTTTATGATATATGTAATTATCGTAAGCCAGACGTTCTTCTTGGGTCATATTCATCTTATCAAGCACTTTGCCCGCCTTCTTGATGCCTTTGGCTTTGAAATCAGATTTGATCGCTGAATTCTTGAACAGGTATATCCATTCATCCAGAGTGCTCTTAGCCACGTCATTAAAATTATTGACCTTGATTATGTAATATTCAGGGAAAATCTCAGATGGATATTCTTTTTTGAAAGTTTCCTGCTGATCCTGATTGAGCTTTAGTATTCCCTTGTCGTGGAAAGAGTTGAACACTGTTTTGCCTTTATAAATATAATCGCTACCTTCACCGAGGTCAAAATAAAGAATATTCACAGAAATAACTTTTGCGACCTTGCTATAAGGTTGTCCTTCGTCTAAATGTTCACAAATTGCCTTTGAAGTTGCATAAAGTATTCTATGGAAGAAATCTCGTTCATTGTTCGTCTGAACTTCTATAATAAGTAGCTCGCCTTTGGCATTTTTAACTTTGATATCGACTCTGTTGTATTTGTCTTCTTCGTTCTCTTTATTGCTTTCGCTTTCTAGAACTTCAAGTATTTTTATGTCGTCAAAAAGCAGTTCTGAAAGAAAACCTTCAAGAACTTCAAAATTAGCTTTGCTTCTAAGCAGCTTCTTTACCGCCCAGTCAAACGAAACAAGCTTTCTTTCTGTTACCTTTGCCATAAAAATACACCTTCCTAATCTTAATTATAGCATTAAGATTAGGAAGCTTCAAATTTAGTTTTTCTTTGAATAATTATGTCTAGTCTAAGATAATATTTCATAGATATGTGGTATTTATTAAATTCATAGCATTGACAAAAATATATTCTGTTTTTATAATTTTTATAAAAGTTAAGTTTAACAAAGTATTGTTGCTTGGCAAAAAAATAACTTCCAAATGGCTGTCGTTTATGGAAGACGAAGAATAGGTAAAACAACGTTATTAAGACAGTTTAGTAAGGGAAAACGCTGCGTATATTATACTGCTATAAAAACAACCTCTACTCGAAATATTGAACTGCTTGGTCAAGCTGTTTTAGAGCAACTTGAGCCGGGGTTGTCTGGAACAGAATTTAAAAATATAGAAAGCATTTTTGATTTCCTTAACAAACAGAGTCATAACCAGAGACTAGTTGTGATAATTGATGAACTTCCATATTTTGCTCGACGTGAAGAAAGTCTTGTTTCTATTCTTCAGAAGTGGATAGATGAAAAATGGCAATTCGGAAAAATGTTTCTAATTCTTTGCGGTTCTTCTGTTAGTTTTATGGAAGATGAGATTCTTAGCGAAAAAAGCCCTGTCTTTGGCAGAAGAACTATGCAAATTGGTCTAGAGGCTTTTGATTATCTTCAAACAGCGAAATTTGTTCCCAAATGGTCAGCAAAAGAGAAAGCGATAGCTTTTGGAATTACAGGTGGCGTGGCAAAATATGTTGATCTTCTTGACGAGAACAAAAGTTTAGATGAAAATATAATATCCCTTTATTTCAACAAGACAGGTTATCTTTATGAAGAAGCTGACAATCTACTTACTCAAGAATTTCGAGATGTTGATTTATACAGTCGTATCATTGAAACGGTAGCCAGCGGTGCCAGCCAGATTCATGAAATTGCCGACAAAGTAGGAATTCCTACCCAAAATATAGTTCATGCTATGAAAAATCTTTGTGAAACTGGTATCGCAATGAAACTTCAAGCAATTACTGAAGAAAGCAATAAAAAGAAAACCAAGTATATCTTAGCCGATGAAATGCTTCGATTTTGGTATCGTTTTATTCCTGACGCAATTGGTGCAATAGAAATAGGAAAAGGCCATATATATTATGAACATAATGTGAAGCCACTAATTTCAGATTATATGGGAAGTGTTTTTGAGAAGATTTGCCGCCAATATACCCTTTCTGCAGGAATAATGGGAGATTTTGCTTGTATGGTTACAAGAGTTGGAACATGGTGGGGAACTAATCCCTCAAAACATGAAGAAACTGATATTGACGTTGTCGGTCTTGATAAGCATAAGAA
>ONIU01000332.1 GCA_900317935.1 uncultured bacterium | reverse complement strand
GTCTTGTCGCAGTGACGCTTAATTTCTTCAGGAAAAGGGCCGAAAACAGTAGGACGTGCGATAACCAGTTCCTCACCAATAGCAAAAATAATCTGAGCATTATAGCCTAATTGGTCATAAATAAGGTCGAAATGCTCGATTACAACTCGACGGCCGTTTTCTATCGCAAGATTAATAGCATCTATTATTTCAAAAGGCTGATGGAAAGCTAGTTCATAACGAATATCCAAATGAAAAGTATGGGGAGCAAAATAATTGTCAGGCTGAAAATCGTAAATAGGTGCAGATTTGATGTTTACTCCTTCATCATCATTTGTTAATTCAAGCCCAGGAAATAGCCCTTTGATCAGGGTGGATTTGCCAGAACCTTCACCGCCAATGATTCCAATAAGTAAATCATTAGGGTTAAGATAGCGTTGAGAAATCATTGTACCGAGCTGATACATTCGGTATCTTCCCCTAGGAGCATAATACGAAGAAAGAAGCAATGGCTCTAAATGAGCTGTATTATAGTATAAAAAGGGACTTTTAGTATTATTACTGCTTTCATTATTCATATTATTCTCTCCGCGTTATTGATTAATTCTTTATTGGAACCTCATAAATATTTTACCCTAGACAGCCATAAAATCAAACAAATCTTTTTGTTTAACTTTTACTTTATATTGTGAAATAACAATACTATAATTAAAATATGAATGAAACAAATATCACAAGAAATAGCCCCAAAAAACTATCATATAAAGAATTAAGAACTGGATTGTGGTTTGGCATCTTTTTCGTTATTGTAGGCATTCTGGTATTAATAGCAGATTCGAATTTCAATAAAAATGATTATTATGGCGATAAACCAGAAAGCTGTTTTTCCAATCAAAGAAAAATAGAAGAGGCCATAAAAAGCTTTAATACTACTAATAATATCAATAAGTTTAAAACCGTTTATCCTGGCGGAGATTTTGAAAAATTAGAAGAAATACTAGTTAGAGAAAGGTATCTTAATAAATATATAGAATTACCTACTGAAAATTGCTCATACGGGTTCATAACAATAAAAAACGAAGGAACTGTGTTTTGTAAATATCACGGTACAGAAAAATCAAAAACGATTCCTGAATATGACAAAAGCAAGGAAAAACCTATTTCGCTTCAACTATACCAATATAAGAAAGATTTGAGAAAAGACCGCCAATCGAAATATAAGAGGCATCTTAGACCCTACTGCCTTAATTTCTATTGGTTTAATCTTTATTGCTTTGGTTATAGACAAAATATTGCAAAGAAGAAAAAGGTAATAAAACAATGAATGACAATAAATTTTTAGGATTCAGTGTAGCACTGGTACCAATTCAGTAAGTCTGACTTAAACAAAAAAACTTGGCGACTTTCCAAGCTTTTTGGTTACTTGCCTTTTAGTCTTCAACTTATTTAATCAATGTAACTTTTGAAAAGCAAAATAAAGGCCAAAAAATAGAATAATGAATTCTAAATAAACAATCATTAATACTAATATTAAAACGAGAGTGTTCCTCTTTTTTTTCTTTATTGTATATACCTTCTGCTATTAATCCACCATGGTAAGTACAAATAATTTCTCCATCTTCAGTAAGATTCCCTTTTTCTTTATAAATACCTTCTTTTTCTGTAATTGGACAAACCAATGGGTAACTAGATTTAATATAGTTGCCATTAATTAAAATAGACTGATCTAATGAAGTCATCATTGGAACAACATCCATGTTATACATTTCTACAGCACCCTGTAATACTCTCAAATTAGAATAACATGCCTTTATTCCTCCACGAGGTCTTCCTCCGCCAAATGATTTTGGATCAGGCCCAAAAAATATAAAAAGAACACCGCCAAATAAATAAATATAAAACAGTATTACAAACCAATTTGCTTTCTTCTTTTGATTATTCACCATTTTTGTTTTCTTTATTACTATAAACAATTATTTTCTAATCATAACAAATTAATTACTTTAATGACAACAAGTATAACTATTTCCAACAAGGCAAACACAAACTTTTTTCATTGTTAATAAAACTCTTTTCGAAGAACTTACATATTCTTATTAAGCATCAATCCAGTTTCTATAATGTATATATTCTTCATTAACCTCTTTTATTAGCTTTTCCTTTTCTTCTTCAGAAATATTCATTTCTTTTGCCACCAAATTAATAAGTTGCATTTCATTATAAGTATAATAAGCGTCAAGACATTTAGAAAAATAGCATGCATGCATCATATCTTTTAATAAATATGGATTATAAGGCAATTTACAGGTAGACAACATATAACCAACAGGATTTGGAAGGTTTATTATTTCTTTAATAACTGATTCAACTATAGATTTATCTTGTATAACCTGTATTTTTATTACAAATTGTTCCCACATAGAAACAAATATCTTTGCTTCTTTTTGAGCCATAGCAGAATGTTTTTTTGCAGTTTCTGTATCACGAATAGGTTCTAAGCTGTTTTTGGGCGTAAAATCTGTTGTGATCGTTGTTGACAGCCATTTTATATAGTTTATTGGACTTATATTTTTTATTTTTTCTCTTATTGGTTTTAGTCTTTCATATTCTTCTTTAATTCTCTCTTTTTCCTCATCACCTTCTTCCATAAATTTATTTCTATTCATGTCATAATATTTCATAAATAATTACTCCATAGTTATTTATACTATAAATAATCTAAAGTATATTAATAAATCAAGAAAAGAACGTTAAACTAGTTGTAAGTAATCAATATATAGTAAAGAAAGATATTTAGTAAAAAGATTTGAACAATTAAAGGAATCAAGTTATTATATTGAAGGATATTCTTTTGTAGAACAGTTAACCAATAAAGGAGAAGCTTACGTACAAGCTAATATTAATGAAATGAGCGATAGTGAATTAGTAGAATTTTCTAATACTAATAATAAAAATAATGAAAAAAGTGAATTGCAGAAAAAAATTGAAGAATTAACAAAATTAGAAAAATATGATGAAATTTATAAGATAGTTAAACCTCTTGCAGACAGAGGTGATGCTTTTGGACAAGCGAATCTAGGGGATTTATACTATCATGGAAATGTTGTAAAAAAAGATTATAAGGAAGCTATAAAATATTATAAATTAGCCGCTGACCAAGGCGATACTATTGGACTATTTTGTCTTGCTTGTATGTATAGAGATGGAGAAGGTGTAACAAAAAATATAAGTGAAGCAATTAGATATTTTAAACTAGCTGCTGACAAAGGAGATATGGATGCTCAGGCAGAACTAGGGTCTATGTTTTATTATGAAGATAATGGTGTTCAAGACTATAGCAAAGCATTAAAATATTTAAAATTAGCTGCTGACCCGGGAGACGTCGATTCTCAAATGGATGT
>ONIU01000126.1 GCA_900317935.1 uncultured bacterium | reverse complement strand
TGTTATGGCATGGGTTTTAACGAAAGTTACTAGAAGCCTAATGTTTTTAAAAAGTTCCGGGAATAAAGTTATTTCGTCTTCTATTGGTAAAATAGGAACAGTTTATTTAAGTATTCCTGCTAATGGAACGGGTCAGGTTCAGGTTGAGGTTTCAGGGAGGCTTGAAGTCTGCGATGCTGTATCTGCTGATAATGAAGAAATAAAGTCTGGCACAGAAATTCAGGTTGTCAGCATAAAAGAAGGCAATGTTCTTTCAGTTACAAAGAACGTAAAGAAGCTCACTTACCACTTATTACCTATTACTTCGTTTATATTTTAATAAAAGTATGTTAACATAATGTAAAATCTTTCAAGGAGATACTAATATGTGGCCATTAGTTGTCGGCGCTGGTGTTTTTGCTTTAATTGTTTGTGTTATGTTTGTAGTAAATCGTTATAGACGATGTCCATCAGATAAAATTCTTGTTATTTTTGGTAGTGTTGGTGGTAATCGTTCTGCAAAATGTCTGCATGGTGGCGGAACTTTTGTATGGCCTATGATTCAGGACTATTCTTACTTAAGTCTGACTCCAATGACTATTAATATTCCTCTGCAAAACGCTCTTTCTAAGCAGAATATTCGTATTAACGTTCCTGCTACATTTACCGTAGGTATTAGTACTGATGAAGCTATTATGAATAATGCAGCAGAAAGACTGCTTAATATTTCCATAAAAGACGTTGAAGATCTGGCTAAAGAAATTATTTTCGGTCAGCTTCGTCTTACTGTTGCTTCTTTGAAAATCGAAGAAATCAACCAGGACCGTGAAAGATTTTTACAGGAAGTCAGACAAAACGTTGAACCAGAATTGAACAAAATTGGTTTAAAGCTTATCAACGTTAACATTACAGACCTTACAGACAGTTCTAACTACATTGAAAGTATTGGTAAAAAAGCTGCTGCTGAAGCTGTTGAACGAGCAAAAATAGATGTTGCCGAACAGGTTAAGTTGGGTGCCATCGGTGAATCTGCTTCAAACCGCGAAAAGACTATTGAAGTTGCTAAGAACCAGGCAGAAGCAGATAAAGGTCAGAAAGAAGCTGAAGCAGACCGCCGTATTTATGTTCAGAAGAAAGAAGCCGAAGCAGTTATCGGTGAAGCTGAAGCTAACAGCCGCAAAGCTATAGAAGTTTCTAAGAGAAATGCAGAAGCTGAAATGGGTCAGAAGGAAGCTGAAGCAGGTCGCCGTATTTATATTCAGCAGAAAGAAGCTGAAGCAATCGAAGGTGAAAACAAATCTAAGGCTGCTATCGTTGTTTCCAATTCTCAATATTTGATTGCTCAGGCTGAAGCTGAAAAGAATGCTGAAATAGCTAGAAGAAACAGCCTGACTGAAATTAACAAAGCTCAGTATTTTGCTGAATTAGAACGTTTGAAAGCTGAAGAAATCGTTAACAAAGAAATCGAAAAGAGAAAGATTGAACTTGATGCTCAGGCTGAAGCTGCTAGAATTAGTACTGAAGCTCAAGGTCAGGCTGATGCTCTCTTAAAGAAATATGAAGCAGAAGCAGAAGGTATCAAGAAAGTTCTTGCTGCTAAGGCAAATGGTTATGCTGAATTGCTTAAGAGTGTTAACGGCGATGCCAAGGCTCTTTCTACTTTATTGATGGTTGAAAAGATTGAAAATATCGTTAGCAAACAGGTTGAAGCCATTCAGAATCTTAAGATTGATAAGATTACCGTTTGGGATTCTGGTAACGAAAATGGTTCAACAACTTCTAACTTTGTTTCAAACTTTGCTAAATCATTACCTCCTCTGCAGGATATAGCAGGCATGGCAGGTGTTGAACTTCCCAGCTACTTAGGCCGTGTTAAGGAAGATGGCAACGAAGGAAAGTCAGATGCTATTAACAGTGCAGTTGCTATGATGCCTAAGAAAAAATAATATCTTTTGAATCTGATTTTCAGATAAAGAGATAGTATTTACAAAAGCCCGATTTGGTTATAATATAAGCCGAGTCGGGCTTTTATTATTTATTTCAAGGTCATTTTTTATTATGCAGAAAAAATATGATGTAACTGGAATGAGCTGTACAGCTTGTTCTGCCTATGTTGATAAAGTAGTCAGAAAAATAGACGGTGTAACGGAAGTAAATGTGAATTTGCTGACTAATTCTATGGTTGTTGATTATGATGAAAAAAAGACAAATGACGAAGCCATTATTGCTGCAGTTGTTGATGGTGGTTACGGGGCGTCAGTCGTAAAAGAAAATACTATAGAAAAGTCAGAAAAGAAATCTGATACAAAATCTGCTGATGAGCTAGCGGTAATGAAGAAACGCATTATATTTTCCTTCATTTTTTTGATTCCTTTGTATTGGGTTTCAATGGGACATATGGTTAATCTGCCGCTGCCATCCTGGCTTTGCGGTACTGAAAACGCCATGTCTTTTGCTTTGATTCAGTTTTTATTAACTCTGCCAATCATTTTTATCAACCAGAAATATTTTATAAATGGAACCAAGAATTTCATACATAAGGCACCCAATATGGATTCTTTGATTATGACTGGTTCTTCTGCCGCCTTGTTATATGGCTGTTTTGCTATGTTCAAGATTAGTTATGCCTTAGGTCATAACGATTTGGAAATGGTTAAATATTATTCAACAAATCTATATTTTGAGTCTGCGGCTACAATTTTAACTCTTGTAACTTTGGGAAAATTTTTGGAAACACGTTCTAAGGGTAAAACTTCTGAGGCTATTGCCATGCTTATGGATTTAGCTCCGAAGACTGCTATTGTAGAGCGAAATACAGTTGAAGGAGAAATTCCGGTTGAGCAGGTTGTGGTTGGCGATATTGTCATAGTTAAGCCTGGTATGAGTATTCCTGTTGATGGCATTATTACAGAAGGCAATACTTCTGTTGATCAGTCTGCTTTAACCGGTGAAAGTATTCCTGTTGAAAAGACTGTTGGTGATGAAGTAGCGGCAGGAACTATAAATAAAAACGGTTTTATAAAGTTTAAAGCAACAAAAGTAGGTAAAGAGACTACTGTTGCCAAAATTGTTGAGTTAGTTGAAACTGCAGCTTCTACTAAGGCTCCAATGGCTAGATTGGCAGATAAGGTAAGTGAAATATTTGTTCCTACTGTTATTGCTATTGCTATAATTACCGCTGTAGTATGGATTTTGGTTGGGCAAAGTTTTGAATTCGCTCTTTCAATGGCTATCTCTGTGCTGGTTATTTCATGTCCCTGTGCTTTAGGTTTGGCAACACCTGTTGCCATAATGGTTGGAACCGGGCGTGCGGCACAATCAGGCATTTTAATTAAATCTGCTGCTGCCTTAGAAAATACTCAGTCTGTAACCACTGTGGTATTGGATAAAACAGGCACTATTACCGAAGGCAAGCCTGTTGTTACAGATGTTGTCTCTCTTAAGGGAATGGCAGAACATAATTTGTTTGCTGCAGCAGCTTCTTTAGAAAAGAAGTCTGAGCACATTCTTGGACTTGCCGTAGTAGAGAAGGCTGAAAAAGACGGTATAGACATATTCCCTGTTGAAAACTTTGAAGCTATACCTGGTAGAGGGGTGAAAGGCAACGTTGTAGGAAGAGATATTCTTTCTGGCAATCTTGCTTTTATGAGTGAATATGGGGTTTCTATAGCTCTTTTTGAAAGATATGGTCAGAAATTAGCTGAAGAAGGTAAAACTCCTCTGTTTTTTGCAACTGGTTCTCCTGAAACTGGTTACACCCCTATTGGTATTATTGCTGTTGCAGATCCGATAAAGGAATCTAGTTTCAAAGCAGTTGAAGAATTGAAGAAAAATGGTATCAAAGTAATGATGCTGACTGGCGATAATAGACTAATAGCTGAAAGTATAAAGAATAAGCTAGGGATAGACCAGGCTATAGCAGAAGTGCTACCGACAGACAAAGATTCTGTAATACAAAAACTTCAAGATGCTGGCGAAAAGGTAATTATGGTTGGTGATGGCATCAATGATGCTCCTGCACTGGTGAGAGCTGATGTTGGAATTGCAATTGGAGCCGGAACCGATATAGCTATAGAATCCGCTGATATTGTTCTTATAAAAAATGATTTAAGAGATGCTGCAGAAGCAATTTCTATTAGTAAAGCTGTTGTTAGAAATATTAAACAGAATCTTTTCTGGGCGTTTATTTATAACATTATTGGAATTCCTTTGGCGGCCGGTGTTTTTTATTCTATTCTAGGCTGGAAACTCAGTCCTATGTTTGCTGCCTGTGCTATGAGTCTGAGTTCTGTAACTGTTGTTACCAATGCTTTGCGTTTGAGAAAATCAAAATAACCAGAGGTTAATTTTTATGTCTGATGATTATGTTTTTGAAATGAGCTGGAAAGTTAGAGATTACGAATGTGATCTGCAGGGAATTGTGAATAATGCTGTTTATATGCATTATTTAGAATTCACTAGAAATGAATTTTTAAATAAAACCGGCACGAATCTGGCTGACTTACATGCCATGGGAATAGATATTGTTCTTGCAAGAATTACAATGGCATTGAAAACTCCTCTAAGACCAGGCGATGAAGTGCTTTCCAAGATGAAAATTCATAAAGAAAAAATAAAGTATGTTTTTGACCAGGATTTATTTAGAAAATCTGACAATAAAATAGCTTGTAAAGCTACTGTGGAATTAGTCAGCGTTATAAACGGAAAACTGGGCAATTCAGAAGTCGTAGATAACCTGTTATTAAAATCAAATTTGTAGTAGAGATAAGAGACAAGGGATTAGAGAGTAGTTTTAGGTGGTGAAACGAGGCTAAAGCCTCTGTGTGACGATTGCTTACGCAATCTGTGAGACGGCAAATGACGTTGCCTGTGAGAATTGTTAGACAATTACCACAGTGAAACGTCCCACAACGAAGTGTCTCACAGCGAAGCGTTAAGACTCCCTTCTCCCTTACCTTTGCCTTTTATCTCTAAGAGTTATACGATTATGACAATGTGTAGACAACAAAAAAAATTATAGCTAATTTCTAGTTTTGGATACTCTCTGGAAGTCGCTACATTAAAAAGAACATAGGTTGTTTGCTATAATTAGATTTTTTGATAAAATACACTATGGTAAATTAAAGGAGAGATTTTATGAAAATACTTTTAATGATAATGGTTTTTGCAATGACTGTTGTCAATTGTTTTGCTCAGGAATGCTGTGAAAAAAAAGAAACAAACATTCTAATTCTTTATTATTCTCAGACTGGTGTAACAAAAATGGTTGCTGAAGAACTTCAGAAACACTTGGGCGCAGATATAGAAGCTCTTGAAGTAACAAAGCCTTATGATGGCAGTTTTGATGAAACAATAGCTAGATGTTTAGATGAAAAGAAAAAAGGTGAACTTCCACACCTCAGACCATTTAAATCTGATTTAAAGAAATACGATATTATATTTTTAGGCTATCCTGTTTGGTTTGGCACCTATGCAACTCCTGTGATAACTTTAGTTAATACTTTCAAGTTTGCTGGTAAACAGATTGTTCCATTCTGCACTTTTGGCAGCGGCGGATTAGTCGAAAGTTCAGAACATCTTAAAAAAGCTCTTCCTATGGCTAAAATTCAGAGTGGTTATGGAATTCGCGAAGCAAGAATTAAAAAGGTAAGCGATGAAGTAGAACGCTTTTTGGAATTAGAAGGTTATATAGCTGGTGAAGCAGAAATATACCCCGATTATTCTGAACAGAAGCCTGTTACAAAAGAAGAAAAAGATATTTTTAATGCTGCCTGCAGTGGTTATAAATTTCCTCTTGGTACTCCTATAACTGTTGGGAGTAGAAAAGCCGGCGACAGAATAGATTATCTTTATTACGTTAACGGAAAATCACCTGATGGCCGTGATGTTGAATCAAAGATTTATGTCAGCGTTGAAAAGAATCAGAAGCCAGAATTTACTATGGTTGTAAGATAAAAATCAATACAAATACCCTTTCATATTGTTTTTGAAAGGGTGTTTTTTTAGCTTTTTTTGACCTTTTTTATAGCTGTTTTTAATGCCGAAATGGCAAGAGCTAATATTCCACAGCCAAAAAATACCAAAGTGCCGTAATCATTTGTATGAGCATAATATTTGTTCGCAGACATGCTTTCAAATCTACTGCAATTTTCAGCATTTCCGTGATATTTACAGTATATTTTGGGATCACCTGAAATAATGGTTATTCCATAAGAACAATCTTGTGTTGGATATTTAACTGGTTTATCAAGATATTTTTTTTCTAGTAGCTTCTTGCATAAATTTTCAAATTCTGTTCCAGGAAAAGTATCTTTAATCGTTATATTTTCATCATCTGAATAATTATATATTATGCGTGATAAATCATTTTGATAGCGGTTGCAATGAGAGTTTGAACCTGGTCTATAAGCAAAGAGCTTTGTAGAAATACTTATAAGTATTATTATAAAAATTATATCTCTTATTTTTTTTGTCATATTTTATCCGTTTTACTTATCAATAAATATCGCAAAAATTAGTATTCCAACACCTACAAGTGAAAAAATATGGTTTTCTGTCTTTTGTCTTTCACGAGCATCACTGTAATAAGTATATCCTTTTACTCTTTCTAAACTTCCGTGTTTTATACAATATGATTCACTAGTCACAGGATTATATCTGTAACTGCATTCTCCTTTGGCTCCGAAAAAAGGTTCTTTTATATATTTTCTATCATAAGCTACTTTTATGAATTTTTGATAATCTTCTTCAGAACGAATTTGAAAATCTTTTGCTCCACTGTCCATTATAAACATCTCTATGGAACCAGATATTGTTTTTTGTCCATTAACACATTTTTCGCATTCTTTCCAATATTCTTCTAAACTGCTGGAAAAACCTGCTATAGGCAAAATTATGAAAAATAGAATTAAGATATATTTAAGAAATATTATTCTTGATAAAAATTTTTGTTCTTTTATAAATAGCATTTAATCATTATTTCCTCTTATAATAAGTTCTTTTTTATAATATACTATCTAACTACAATTAAAAGCAATCCTATTATCTTCTGCTTGTAGGCTCCATGTCTTGCAAAATAGAAGATTAGTAATTATAATGAAAAAAGGTAGTAATAGTATTCAAACTCAGAACTGTAGCATTTTTATATACTTAAAATGTCCTCAAAAATAAAGATTACTTTTTTTTCTATATTTATTACTTTTGCGGTAGTTGTATTTTTCTATATGACTGGCTGCTGCTCCAAAGGCGGAGGTGGCAGCGGTTTTGTTGCGGGCAGTGTTGGCGGTGGGCAACAGCCTGAACCCAAACCATTCGATGTAAAGGTAGAAGAAGACGGTTCCATAAAAAAGCAACAGGCACCTTCTGGCCGTCTCAGCATAGAAGCTGACAAAAATACCCTTAACAAGAATGTTGTTGTGCATATGGTGGAAAACCTTGCCGTAGGTAACGAAAGTGACATTTATTCTGTAGGAACATACATTTATTCCATAAAGCCAGATAGGGAAGAAAAGAACGACGCAGGCATCAGTCTTGGTTCTAATGCTAAAAGAGATGTAAAGATACAGACCAATCCGATAATTCTGACTTTCTCTGATGACGAAAGACTGACTGGTGCTGAAAACTATTATATAGGCATCAAGGAAATAAGCAGCAAGGAGTGGCAGTTCGTCAATATATATTCGGCGACCAATCCGCTGATTAATTCCAATGGACCCAAAGGCGCCTTTGAATACAAACTCTACAAAGATAATGTCTATGTAGCTCTTTTTGCTGATTTCAACAAGAATATCAAAGACAAGCCTAAAGTTCTTTCTATGGTTGCCAGCATGCCCGACAACGTCATAGAAATACTCGACGGCAGATATAACGAAGACGCAATCATAAAACTGAAGTTCATCGGTGACAACTTAAGCAACCTGAGGGCTGACGACTACAGAATAAGACTTCATTATTCCAACTCAGACCCCAAGCAGGTCAACATCAGAATAGACGGCAAAACCGCCGACTATATTTCTGGAACAAGCACCAACAAATATGCGGCATCCGGCGAACTCTACGCCCATTATTACGAATTCGTGCCGACTACAGCAAGCTATTCTGCCGGGGTTACTCCTGAACTTACATTCACGCTGAATTTCAAGAAATTTCCTATAGGTGATTTTTCCAGCGATTTTGTTGTAGAAGCATCGAATGCCACCGATAAACCTGTTCCTTTCTCTCTCTCAGACTCACTGCATTTCGATATGAAAGAAGATAAAGAACTAGAGCCGGAACCGGTTATATCGACAATGAGCGTAGTGCTTTCGATTGCTTCTGATACTACCAATATTTTTGATGCAGCGAAAAATCTTTATTATCTGAACCCTAGATTCACTGTTACTGCCAGCCC
>ONIU01000220.1 GCA_900317935.1 uncultured bacterium | reverse complement strand
TTAAAATTTATAAAGAATATAAAGCCTATTTTGGGTATTTTCGGCTTATTTACCATATGTAGCAGTGACTCTAGTGTTATTACAAATGAAATGCTACCGATAAAATAGCCAAGAAGTCCTTCCCATTCGTAATGATTCATAAAAGGAAAAATGGCAGCCAATAATACTGCGATTAGAAAGCCTAGTATAAAAAGCAGTGATTCAGTTTTCCGGAAGCTTTTTTTTACGTTTTTCATTCTCTTTGTCCAGATGCTGATTCAACTTTTTCAATTGTTCCCACATGTTTACAAAACCAGCGACAATTCCGAATAATGCACCTGCAATAATCCCTTTTGGCGAACAATGAAAGTGAATGTCTGCTTCATAACCCATAAAAGTGCAAATGGCTATTGTAATACCTATAGCCATGCCTATATTTATCGTCTTACCTGTTATACCACCGTAAATGTCTTTGTGGCTTTTTGCATCTTTCTTCATTTTTCCAGTTCCTTTTATATTATTAATGTGGGTTTTTGCCCTTTTATGTCTTCGACATAGCATCGAAGAACTTCTGCAACGCTCCAAGCTTGTGCAAAGCATCCTGCTGGCTTGTGAGGCATATTCCCATCAAAAATTTCTGAAATACTTCCTAAGCATTCTTCATTATTCATGTGGCTTATGAAAGGTTCTATCATTAAAGAAGCTCTTAATTGGGCTTCAATTGAATAGTTGTTTACTTTAAGATATGAACTTATGAAAGGACCAATTAAAAAGCCCCATACAGTACCCTGATGATACTGTTTATCCCGTTGAACTCTGTCTCCATGGTAAAAAGGCTCATAAGCTTTATCGTCAGGAGCCAGGCTTCTTAAACCATATGAAGTGTAAAGCTTTGCAAAAACTGCATCTGTTATAGCTTTTTCCTCTTTTGAGTCTAAAAGTTCAAAAGGCAGATAGACTGCATAAATCTGATTAGGCCTGAAAGTTTCGTCCGGAGTTCCATCTGGCTTTATATAATCGTATAGATATTCTTTTGATTCGTTCCAGAACGTCTTTTTATAGCTATTCTTAACTTTTCGGGCTAGTGCTTTTATTTCATTTGAATTTTTACCAAACTTCTCTTCAATAAGGGAATAGATTCGCAGAGCATTGTACCAAAGGGCGTTAATTTCAACTGCTTTGCCATTTCGTGGGGTAATTGTTTGTCCATCTACTTTTACGTCCATCCATGTTAGCTGAATGTCTTTGTTTCCTGCTGAAACCAGGCCATCTTCGGAATCCATTTTGATGTCATAGATTGTGCCGTCTATAAAGGCATCTATTATCTGGGTCATAGCCGAGAACAGTTCGTTTTTAACAAAATCATAATCGTCTGTATATTCTAGGAACTTATAAATAGCGATAAAGAACCACAGAGAGGCATCTACAGAGTTGTAACTGGCTTCATTTCCAACATCAGCAAAGCAGTTTGGTATTAAACCATGCTTAACACTTGAAGCAAAAGTTTTTAAAATTGATTTAGCATCTCCGAAACGCCCAGTTACAAGAGTTAGGCCGGGCAGGGCAATCAGACTGTCTCTTCCCCAATCTGAAAACCAGGGGTAGCCTGCTAGAATTGTTTTGCTGCCAGTACTTTTTCTGTCTACAATAAACTGATCAGCGGCTAAAAGCAGGTCTTTTAAAACCTTGTCGTTTGATTGAATTGAATTTGTTATAGCTTCAAGTCTTTGTTCTTCACGTTTTCTTAAATCTATAGGATTAAACGAAGCGATAGGCTGGTCTGAAAAGGCCAATGAAATGGACCCGCTGAAATTATCTATCTCTAGTGTTCCATAAGAAAAATCATCTTCTGTTGCTGGCAAGCCACGTTCAGCTTCAACACTCAAGAAAATATCTTTGTGCCATTCTAATTTTTCTTTGAAAATACCTCTGTCCCACCTCATATGAAGTTCAGGAGCGTTAGCAAAAGGCTTCAATATAAGCTGTCGTTCTTCTAAGGTCAGACAATCTTTTATGCCAGGGTTTTCGCATTGATTTCCATGAAAATCTCTGAACAGGTAATGAGGTGTTATTTTTAAAGTCACATTATTGCCGTTTGCTAGAAGTTTATAGGTGACAATGGTGGTGTTCTGACCATAAACCATGTTCAGGCTCTTTATAACGAGAACATCCCTTATCTGATAATACCAGACGGGTAGGGGAGTTCTTTCAAAACGTTCTAGATGAAGATAGCCGGAAGGTTTTTGGATCTTCTTTTTGTGAACAGCAGTTGAAAGCGGGTATTCGCGGCCGTCTATGGTTATTGTTTCTTCTAGTCTGGAAACCATAACGATGCGCTCGATTGGCGGTCGTTGCGAGGCCACGAGAATTCCATGATAGCGCCTTGTATTTATGCAGGGAATAGTGGAAGAGGCATATCCGCCTATTCCATTTGTAACAAGCCATTCCTGGCTGGTTGCTCGGGAAATGTCTGATTCTATTTCTCTGCCTGTATTGCTCATTTATTAGCCTTTAACTCTTTCCTAAATATTAAATACTATTATAGATAAAAGACTTAGATAAAGCAAATTCTTTAACTAACTCTTTACTAATACGTTATGAATCAACTAATAAGGATTTTCATTGGAAAAATGTGATTATAAATGCTGAATTTAATACGAAAAATGTGAAAATAAAAATGCTTTTAGAATTTCTATGAGTGACTATAAGCAGGAAAATTTGCTGACAAATTTTCCTTTGTATATGATTAATTCTTTAAGAAAATATTTGGAAAAGAAAATCTCTACATATCTTGCCTAGAGCAAAGTTTTTAGAAAAGCTAGTAAAACTTGTAAATTTTAATTAAAAAATATCCTAAAACTTTTAATTGATATTTGTATATGCGTTATGGAACGCTTAAAAGAGAAAGAAATATACCAATTATTTGAGTTTTGTTCAGTGAAGATTTAACTATTGCATTTTATAAAACAGATTATTATAATTTAGATTATAATAATCTGTTTTATAAAAATGTGTGTAACAGCCTTTTGCAAAAGTATGAATCTTCCAAGTATTTAAAAAAGTTTTTAAAGATTATAAAGTTAGTTTTGGAATTTTTTCTAAAAGTGGGTTTACTACTAAGCTTAAAAACTTATCAAAAATTAATAACAATTTACTGCTTTTTAATCAGAATTCCTTATTATAGTAGGGGAGAATTAAATGAAACTAGACGGATTTGGTGTTTTTGTTAATACAATAATTAATTCATAAAATAGAAATGTGGGATAATTTATCATGATGACCAAAGAAGAAGAACAAAAATCAGCTTTTGCCGAAGCAAGTAATCGTGTCGAAATGTTGAATCCAGCCGCTGATAACTATTTTGATAGCAGAAGCTATGTTGTTACAAACGAAAACTTTGACTTAGCTTATAAAAAAGCAGGGATCGAATAATTTTGTTTTGTTGTTCAGAAATTTAGAAAAATGAATGAAAATATGATTACAACAGAAAGATTAAAAATATATCCAATTTCTTTAGATAAAATGAGAGAAATTGTTGAAAATGAGAAAAACGAAATATTAAAAATTGCTTATAAAGAAATGTTAGATGGCTGTGTGAATTACCCTGAAAACCATATTTGGTATACATTATGGTTCATGGAACTGAATAATAAAAGAAATGAAATCGTTGGAACTTTATCTTTTAAAGGTATTGATGAAAAGGGTGTGGTAGAAATAGGTTATGGAATAAATGACGGATATGAAAATAAAGGTTATATGACAGAAGCTGTAAATGCGTTAGCTGAATGGGCTTCAAAACAGCCAAATGTAAGACAGATTGAAGCTGAAACCGAAGAAAGTAACATCGCGTCAATACGTGTTCTGGAAAAATCAAATTTCGTTCCAAGTGGAATTATGGGGCAAGAAGGCCCTCGATTCGTCTGGAAAGGATAGTTGCTTCCTAAGGCCCCTTCTTGAAGATATTGATACTCTTAAATTGCTATGATAAAAGTCTCCTAAAGCCCCTCCTTGAGGAGGGGAATTAAAGGGGTGGTGACCTAACTAGATTTTACCATGTTTAGCGATAGCGTATTATAAATTAGGTTTTTATTGTTTTTGGTAA
>ONIU01000270.1 GCA_900317935.1 uncultured bacterium | reverse complement strand
AAGAACGGTCAGCTTGGTTTAATGCAGCTCAATCCTTCTCTTCTGAGCCAATTTGGAGTTACCAACCCCTTTGATCCTCAGCAGAACATTATGGCTGGAACCCAGCATCTTTCACAGCTTTTACAAAATAATAACGGCAATCTTCCTCTTGCATTAGCAGCCTACAACACAGACCCTAAAACTGTGAAACGATTTGGTGGAATACCACCCTATTTGGATACTAGAAACTTTGTTAATCAGGTTATTAGCGGACTTAATAAATAAACCATTTAAAGGATATCATTATGCCAGACAATAACGGCGTAAACAATACAGAAGAGCTTCTTGAAGAGTATGAAAACACAGAAGCTCAAGTAGAAAGTGAAGATGAAGAAGAACAAGAAGGGCCTAAAGAACCTTCTAAGATCTTTAAATTCATCAGCACTCTTTTTTATATATTCCTACTTTGTTCACTAGGTGTAACTCTTGTTATAACCATTTTTACCTTAGATTTCTTAGATATAATTAATTTTAGAAATGCTATTCCGGAAAAATACCGAAAAGGTTGGCCGCTTGAAGCTTATTATGAATTTGTTAAACTTCATCAACTTCCAGAAGAAGAACGCTACCAACAAATGATTTATAACGAGCAGAATCGATATAATAAACTGATGACTGACGGCAATAAAAACTTAGAAGCTCGCGCAAAAGCCTTAGAAGAATCATACAGAGCTTTAATAAGAACTCAAAAGGAACAAAACCGTCTTGATCAGGAATCTCTCAGAAGAAAACAGGAAGAACTAGCACTTCAGCAAAAAAAATTGGATGACGGTCTGGCAGACTTAGAAAAACGTAAGAAAACTATTGATGATTTATCCAACAAATTAGCTTCTGAAGCAGCGAACATAGAATCAAGCCTCATTCGTTTTATGGAAAAAGAAAACAGACTTGATCAGGTTTGTGCTATTGCTGCTCAAATGGAACCCAAAGCTCTTGCCAGAGTTTTCGATGAAGTCACTGATGATCAGCTTATTTATGATATTATGGGTGGTTTACAGCCAAATCATTCTGCCAAAACTCTTTCATACATGGATCCTGAAAAAGCAGGTAAAATCATGAAAATAAGCAATAATCCACTGACGCTTCCACAACCAGGGCCTTCGAGAAGCTATATTCCATCTTCTTTGTCAAATCTGATAGAAGAAGCCAACGCCAATCGCAGATAATAAAACCTGTTAGAATAGAGTAAATCTATTTAAATAGTTGAGTCAGATTCTTAATTTGTATATACTTAGATGATATATTTTTTATAATAATCATTTATAAGGATAAATATGGGATTATTTAATTTTGAAACAAGTGAAACCAAAGTAAGAAACAGAACTCCTCTGGTAAAATCTATAGCTCAAAAACTAGATGCAGATTACCAATACAGTATAAGAGGAGTAAAAGATAAATTCAATATTGAAGATTCTTCAGAATGTGAAAACAGCAATGTCATAGTTGGCGAAAAGAATGGTTTTGAATACTGTTTTATTGAATATTACCATGTCGGAAGAGGTAAAAACGACCACTCAAAATGGGTATCAAAAGTTTCTCTCAGATTAAATGATACATTTCCTGACTTTGATTTACAAACCAGAAGCTCTGCTTTGTCTGGAGTTGGGTGTATGGCAGTATTATCATTACCTTTTCTTGGTATTCCTTTCTTTCTTCTGTCGCAATTACTATTATTTTGTTTTGCATTTTTCCATTCAAAATCTGGTTTTCAGTTAGAAATGTTAATTCCTATGGGCGCGTTTATTTTATTTGGTTCTATATTTGGATTTATAGGCTGGTCAATATTTTCTAGTGCCTTAAAAACTTATAAACAAATAAACAATCAAGGCCAATACTATATTCGTAATCCTAAATTTAAGGAAAAATATGTTATACTTTCTGATGCTGATGTATATAGAGTTAGAAAAGTCTTTAACGATAACGTCTGTTCTAAGATAGTTAAATTTACACCTGAAATAACAGAAATCAGTTGCAGAAACAATTGTCTAAAAAAAGACTTTGGCAGTAATGAACAGCTTTCTTATCCGTTATGCCACAATTATTTGATTCCATTAGTAAAACAAGCTGAACTACTTGAAGATTATGATTCAGAATCACTATTTTAATTAAAGATTAAAATTATATTATTACCAAAAAAACCACGCTACTATCGCGTGGTTTTCTTATACAAAAAGGGCTTATTTTTTTAAACAAGCCCTTTTTATTACTTTCTTAGTTTAAACTGGCAAGAATCTGCCGTCTTTCTTCATGATCTAATTTATTGCTTCTAGTTGCCTGCAAAACCTTGATTCTAAGGTTTTCATAGAACTGCTGTTTATCTTCTGTTCCATCTTCTATGATAACTTTTGGCGGTTCAATCATAGAATAAACAGCTTTGTTAGCATCAAATTTATCAAATACTTTCGGAGCATCTATACTTGCAAAGAATGACTTACTCGGTTCTAATATTTCATCAGATTCGTTATCATGAAAAAGAACTGTCATTGCAACATCAGAACGATTTTCAAAATCTTCTACAATCTGTTCTGCGATTTCTTCGGTAATGGTTAATTCTGGAAGCGGCAAGAAACCGTCGTCTTGAACTAGTATAAAATCAATAGCCTCTTCTTCTGCAACCATCTTTTCTTCGTGATCTTTGTATTCTCTGTTTTGGAATTCTTTTAATCTTTCCTGTAAAGCTTTAATTCTAGAATTTAAATTGTCATTTTCCAAACTGGAAGCCAAAGAAATACCACTACAAAAGAAACAGAAAAAAGCCACACCAAGTCCTAGAGCCAATCTACGCATATGTTACCTCCGAAGCCGATTCAACATTCAGTTTATCTTCTTTATTTATCGGCTAACTAAAAGGTTTTTGTTAGAAAAAGTAATTAATTATTCGTGACCGTAGGCCCCAATCTG
>ONIU01000123.1 GCA_900317935.1 uncultured bacterium | reverse complement strand
GCTGGGGGAGCTGTCACGAAGTGACTGAGGGGGTCTTTAAGAATCACTCCAAGACCCCTTTACGACTCGCTTGCCCTCCTGGCGCTCGCATGCACTCCCAACATCCTGTTGGTCGTCGTCTGCCTACGGAACCACTTCCCCTCAAGGGGAAGCTTTAGGAACATCCCCTTTTTCAAAGGGGAACGGCTGCTTTAGCAGCCAAGGGGATTTTCGAGAAGTTGAATAAGCAGTTGAAAGTTAAGTCCGAAGACTGTTTTGTTATCAAAATCCCCCTTAATCCCCCTTTACAAAAGGGGGTAAGTATAACAGCTGCCGTCCCACAGATTGCGGTAGCAATCGTCCCACAGAGGCTTTAGCCTCGTCTCACCACTCATCACCCACCACTTATCACTAAAAATAATTCCTAAAAAAAAACTTGTATCTAAGCAAATACAGTCATATAGTGGATATATAAGATATATAATTTTTAATAAGAAAAGGTATGATGATAAGATGAATAAGAATGATAATCCACTGATTGAGTTATTGGTCAAAAAAGAAGGTCTACCTAAATTTGATGAAATCAAACCCGAACATTTTGTTCCTGCTTTGAAATATGCTTTTTCTGAAATGCAGAAAGGCATTAAGAACATCGAAGATAATTTTACTCCTACCTGGGAAGGTTTGTGTCAGCCTCTAGAAGACTTAGAGCTTTATCAGGAATACGGCTGGAACCTGCTTATTCATTTAAGTTCTGTAAAATGTAACGAAGGTTATAGAAAAGCCGAAGAAGAAATGATGCCTGAGTATAACAAGACTCAGTTGATGCTTACCCAGAGCAAAAAAATTTATGAAGGCTTGAAAAAGCTTAAAGCAAGCAAAGAATACAATACTTTGAATGAAGCTAAAAAACGCATTATTGATATTAAATTGAAAAAATGCGAACAGGCTGGCGTTGGTCTAGAAGGCAAAAAGCGTGAAAGATTCAATGAAATTTTCAATAGAATCTCTAATTTAAGCATTCAGTTTAAAAACAATCTTCTAGATTCCAGCAAAAGCTTTGAATTTATCATCACAGATAAAGCAAAAACCGAAGGCTGGCCTCACAACTTGAAATGTCTAGCCGCTATGTCATACAACAGAGTTTACGGCAAAAAAGATATTACTCCAGACCCAGAAAAAGGTCCCTGGAGAATAACACTTGACCAGCCAAGCTACATGCCTTTCTTACAGCATCATCGCGATAGAAACGACAGATATACAATTTATAAAGCTTTCTCATCAAGAGCCTCTGAAGGCAAGTATGACAACCTTCCGTTGATCATAGAAATAACTAAGCTTAGAAAAGAAATGGCCCAGCTTCTTGGTTATAAAGACTTTGCAGCTTATAGCCTTGACGTAAAGATGGCTAAGAACATCGACAACGTTAAGAAAATGTATAAAGAACTTGAAGAAGCTACAAAACCATTTGGTCAGAAAGATTTGGAAGCTGTTCAGAAAATAGCTTCAGAAAATGGTCAGACAGAACCAATAAAACAATGGGATGTTGCATTCTGGGCTGAACGCTTAAGAGAAAAGACTTTCAATCTTACCGATGATATAATCAGACCATATTTCCCATTCCCACGAGTAAAAGAAGCCTTATTCGATTTAGGCCAGAGACTATTTGGAATCAAGATTACCGAAGCCGATAAGACTAAAATTCCTTTGTGGGATAAAAATGTTTCATTTTACGATGTAGCAAATGAAAAAGGCGAAACCATCGCTCATTTCTATCTTGACCCCTATATCAGACCAGGTGAAAAGCGAGCCGGTGCCTGGATGGAAAACTGCTTCTCAAGACGAATTTATAATGGGAAATTGAGAAATCCTGTTATTTACATTTGCTGTAATGCTACTCTTCCAGTAAATGGCAATCCTTCACTCTTCTCATTTATGGAAGTAAAGACTCTGTTCCATGAATTTGGTCACGCTCTTCAGGGAATGCTCACTACTGTTAATGAAGCTGATGCAGCAGGTTGCAACGGTGTTGAATGGGATGCAATCGAACTCTGCAGCCAGTTTATGGAAAACTGGTGCACAGAACAGAAAACCATGGCTAAGATGACTCGCCATTATAAGACTGGCGAACCAATGCCAAAAGAACTTCTGAACAAAGTTCTTGGTTTAAAGAAATTCAGAGCAGCCTACCAGATGCAGAGACAGATGTCATTCGGGAAATTCGATCTCTGTCTCAATTCAGACTACGATATTAACGGTAAAGTAGACCCAGCAGAACTATTCGTTAAGATTACAAACGAAACCTGTGCAATGCCGGCATATCCTGGCGATAAGTTCTTATGTGCCTTCCAGCATGTTTTTGCGAATGAATATGCTGCTGGCTACTACAGCTATAAATGGGCTGAAGTATTGAGTGCAGACTGCTTCGCAGCTTTTGAAGAAGCTGGCCTCTCTAATGAAGAAGCCATAGAAAAAACTGGTCGACGTTTCAGAGACACATTCTTAGCTCTCGGCGGAAGCAAGTCTCCTTCTGAAGTATTCAGGCTTTTCCGCGGCCGTGACCCAGAAACCAAGGCACTTCTCAGACACAGTGGCTGTCTTAAAAGCAATTAGAAATTAGGAATTGAAGACCCCTTTCGTCTTTTGCTACGCAAAATCCACTTCCCCCACCTTCGTGGGGGCAGGTCTTCAGAAAGAGCTCAGACACAGCGGGTGCCTGAAGTCTAATTAGGAATTAGCCAAGCTACGCTTGATTGAAAAAACGCCTGATTATATCAGGCGTTTTTTCGTAGTTGTTAGTTGGTTTTTGTTGTAGTTATTGTTCTAAAGCTTCGCTTGGCGAGGGATTAGGGTGTAGGGAGAAGGGTAAAGGGAAACTTCAAGGTGAAAACTGAAAACTGAGAGGCGAGATGTCCTAAAGACCCCCTTTCTCACTGCCGCCAAGGATGGCGGCGTGCAAGCGAGCCACAGGAGGTGAGCGAGTCGCAAAGGGGGATGTCATGCAAAGCATGACTGGGGGATTTTCGAGAAGTTGAATAAGCAGTAGAAAGTTAAGTCCGAAGACTGTTTTGTTATTAAAAATCTCCCTGTCACTTCGTGACATCCCTCTTTAAAAAAGAGGGTATTTTAGATATGTCCTGCCGGACATATATCTACGCTATCGCTAAAGATGATTTTACTCTAGTTCGGTCACGCTTCTGTCTACGCAATGCTGTGCATTGCTCCCCCTTCAGTCTCGCTTCGCTCGCCAGCTTCCCCACTATCGTGGGGCAGCATCTTCAGGAAGAGCTCAGACTTTCGTGGCTAAAACAATCCCCTAAACTCTGTTGCTCTAACCTCTATAAAAAAAACTTATCTCCCCCTATTGCAAAAAATAGCCAGATATTATATAAAAAGAAAGTGCCGATATTATCTTAAAGGAGTTTTTACTTTAATATGGATAAATTAAAGGCTTTTCAAAAACTATATGAAGACTGTTCTAAGCTTGGTATAGATGAAACTTCAAGTCTATTAGTATCTGGCAGAAACAAAGAAGAAGTCGGTTTTTTCAAAGTAGTTTGCGACTACGTTTTACAACAGCGACAGAAAAAAGCCATTGAAGAACATAGATTCTAAGCCAAGACCACAATACATTATTTTTGCCGGCTGCAATGGTTGCGGCAAATCTACTCTATATAACTGTTATTCTGGTGATTTTAAAAATAAGCCAAGAGTAAATTCAGACGAATCTCTTAAATCATTTAAGGGCGACTGGAGAAAAAAAGTAGACCGTTTTAAGGCAGACAGAATAACTATTATACAAATCAGAGATTACTTTTCCCAGAAAATAAGTTTTTGTCAAGAAACCACCCTCTGCGGCAAATCTATTATTAGAAATATAGCAAGAGCCAGGAATGAGGGCTACGACATACTTTTATATTATGTCGGGGTCGAATCTGCTGATATAGCCAAGAAACGCATAGCCTACAGAGTAAAAAACGGCGGACATGGAATTCCAGATAAAGATGTTGAAAGACGCTACCAGGAAACCACCCAGAACATGAAAGCTATATGGCCAATGTGCGACAAAGTTGTTTTTTTCGACAATACAATTAGTTTTAATTATGTCGCATACTATGAATACGGCGATTTTATTCAACTTACGCCAATTCTTCCCTCTTGGATAAAAGAAATCTCTGACTGCTACCCTATATCAAGAGTTATTATCTAATCCTTTTTTCCATACCAATTTTTAGAACTTTCATTCCCATTGATTCATAAAAAGCTTTTGCACTCGGATTACATTCCCAAACATTTAGTTCAATGGTATAAAAATCATTTTCTTTAGCATAATTTTCAACATGTTTTAATAAAGACTTGCCGATATGCTGTCTGCGATACTTTTCATCTACGCATAAATCATCAATATATAGACATTTATGTGGGTGAATATTATTAATGTTTTTATAATCCTTAATCTGGCAGAAAGCATACCCAAGCACTACATCTTTATCATCTGTATACACAAAAATCACTTTAGTGGAATCATGAAGTTGTTCAAGAATTTCTTTATCAGTATATTTCATACGGTCTTTTATGAATATGTCTGATCTTCCTTCAGCATGAACATTATTAACCTGAATAAGCAACTGTTTTATTCTTTCTAAATCCTTATCTTCAGCTATTCTTATAGTCATATGCTTTCTCCCGAATATTCTTTTACAGATTTAAAACATAAAAAAAGCCCGGCATTAACCGGGCTTCTTTTTTAGCTAGCAATTACTGCTGATAGCGAGGTCTGCGAGGTTTATCTTCGCGTGGCTTTGCTTCATTAACTTTGATTGCTCTGCCGTTAACTTCTTTGTTGTTGAGTTCAGCAATAGCTTTTTCTGCTTCTTCTTTAGAAGGCATTTCAACAAAACCAAAACCTTTTGATCTGTTAGTATCACGTTCAATGATAACATTAGCACTTGTGACTTCGCCATAAGGGGCAAAAAGGTCATTCAAAGCTTTGTCACGGATAGCATAAGGAAGGTTACCAACGTAAATCTTCATTCGAAAAATTCTCCTAAATTTGCTTTCACACTTACTAACTCGGTCACGGAGAATTTTGCTTCCTCGGACTTGTCCGTAATTGCGTTAAATCCAATATAGCAAAACTTTTCAAGCAAATCAAGAAGTTTTTTATAAAAAACTTTACCAAAGCTTTACATTTTTAGTTTGAAAGGTTTGAAGGGTTGGAAGGGTGAGAAGGGTTGGAAGGATGAGAAGTGGTACGCTGCGCTGTGGGACACTGCGTTGTGGGACGTTTCACTGTGGTAATTGTTGAACAACTACCACAGGCAGCTTCTGCTGCCGTCTCACAAGTTGCGTAAGCAACAGTCCCACAGAGGCTTTAGCCTCGTATCACCCCAAGACCCCTTTCGGTTCCTTCGGAACCACTTCCCCCGGCAATACCGGGGGCAGATCGTTTTGCCCGAAGAAGCTCCCCCAAAATGCCTTCGGCATTGTTGGGGGAGCTGGCGAGCAGAGCGAGACTGAGGGGGTCTTCTCTAATTTGTCAAAGACCCCTTTACGACTCACTTGCCCTCCTAGCGTTCGCATGCACTCCCAACATCCTGTTGGTCGTCGCCTGCCTACGGCAGCCACTTCCCCCAATACCGGGGGAAGGTCTTCTACTTATATCTTATATCTTATATCTTAAATCTTAAATCTTATATCTTAAATCTTATATCTTACATCTTATATCTTATATCTTATATCTTAAATCTGAATCCCACTCACCAGTCTTGTTCGTTGTTCTGTCTTTGTTGTTTCTTTCTGTTTCGAATTCTTAGCCATTCTTTAAGTTCTTCCTGGTTCATAGTAGAGGGGTCTCTTTCTTCAATACTATCGAACCGATAATATTTCTGATAATCACCTTCACGCTGTTCCATTTGTTTCAGGTAAGCCTCTACATCTTCTTTTTTCAAACGCATATTTTTCATAGCTCTTGCTTTTTGTGAAGCTTCTGGTCTAGAGACCTTGCCTTTATCTTCAGCCATTTTTACATCACGACGATCTGATTCAGGAGCAGCCTTTTCTTCGTTAGTCATTGCCTGATAATCATCTTTCTTCTTTTCGTCAGAATCTTTATTTTCCTGATTAGAGGCTTCTTGTTCCTTATTTTCTGAATTATTCGAATCTTTCTGTTTGTCAGATTCATTTTCAGAACCAGCTGCCTGTTGTTCCTTCTTTTCTTCTGCTGAATCTTCTTTATTTTCGCCTGAAGCAGAATCCTGTTTTTCTTTTCCCTGCTCTCCATCTTTCTGTTCAGCATTCTGCTGTTGCTCTTCACCAGATTTATTTTCAGATTCTGAATTCTGGGAATTCTGCTGACTGTTCCCCTGCTGATTCTGGTTCTGCTGTCCCTGCTGGCCTTGCTGGTCTTGCTGGTCTTGTTGTTCCTGCTGGCCTTGCTGTTGTTGATTCTGCTGCTGTTGTTTATCCTGATTTCCCTGTTGATTCTGGGAATCTTTCTTTTCTTGCTGCTGCTTATCTTTCTGATTATTCTTCTGGTCTTGATTCTGCTGATTTTGCTGCTGCTGTTCCTGTTCCTGTTCTTTTTTCTGTCGTTCAAGCATTTCCTGTAGTTTCTTTTCAGCAACTTTCAGATTGTAGTCAGCTTGATAATCATCCTTTTTAATAGCTAAAGCATTTTTATACGCATTTACAGCCTCTGCAAAATCATAGCTTTTGAAAGCGGCATTACCCATATTATAAAAAGCATCAAACTGTTGTTCTGGGGTCTTACTTAATTCTGCAGCTCTTGCAAAGAACCTTATAGATTTTGCATAGTCACGTTTACGATAAGAAACAATACCTAAATCATAATTAACAACATAGCTATCTGATTCTTCCAGGCGAGCTTTCTGCAAAAAGCTTTCTGCATTGTCTAGATCGCCTTTTTCCAAAGCCTTTAACCCATCTTTTACATCGAAGGCTGGATGGGAAAAAGCGGGAGAAGAGGAGAATGAGAGGATGGATATTACTATATAGAAAAGGATTGCCACGCATTTGGCTGGTAATATATCTTCTTTAATCATATTCTTTTCAACCAATGGTCCTGTTCTCTTGAATATGGGATTCTTTCTGAAATCATCCATTCAAAAAGTAGCAAAAAGAATGCTATAAATAGAGGTATCCAGTATAATTCTTTACGCATCATACGAGTGCCACCTTTGACCGCAACTCTTTTTATTTTGTTAAGGCCGCCAATAACATTTTTAGCAGTTCTTATATCAGATGCTCGAAAATACTCGGCTTTAGTTTTTGCAGCAATTTCTTTCAAAGGTTTTTCAGATATTTTAGATACTACAGGTTTACCGTTTGGAAGTCTTTTATAAGTCACCCTACCCCAAAAATCCTGACTTTCCGGAATATATCCACCTTCATTACTGCCAATACCTACAGTAAATATCTGAATATTCTTTTTTGCAGCTTCTTGTATAGCTGAATTAATATGAGAAGAGTCAGGGTCTTCACCATCAGAAATAAGAACGATAACTTTTGTCTGTGAAGCAGTAGTAGAAAATCGGTCTATGGAAGTCTGGATTGCTCCACCAAGATTAGTTCCCTGTTCCGACAACAAAGCAGGATTAACTCTGTCTAGAAATGTTAAAAAGGCGTTTTTATCATATGAAAGAGGACTTTGAACCATAGTTTCCCCAGCAAAGACTACTAAGCCAATTCGGTCATCCTTCAAACCATTAAGCATATTTCTCAACAAAGCTTTTGCAACTCCAAGTCTTGAATTGCCGTCAATATCACAGGCATTCATTGATTTCGATATATCTAAGGCTACTACCAGATCCAATCCGGAACCGTTTACTTCTTCTTCATAAGTTTCACCAAGAGGTCTTAAAAGACTTACACATATAAGGGAAAACGCAATTATAACCATTATCCACTTTATAAGAGGACGCTTTGTCGGTTTGTGACTGGTAATACGAGAAAGCATTTCATTTGTTGCGAAAGCTTTTCTTCTGTTTTGAAGTCTTTTAATAGAGTATTCAGCCAAGACCGCAACCCATACTGCAGTCAATATAAAAAACAGTAAATTATCAGAATTTTTAAACTCAAACATTAGAATACCCTCTGGAAAACAAAGCTTCGTAAAAATATTTCTATGGCTAACAAAGCAAAGGCTGGGAACAAGAACCAATAGAAACGTTCCGAATACTGCATTGTTTTATTAACGTCGATTTTACCTTTTTCAAGAGTAGCAATCTTTTTGTATATTTCTTCCAAAGCTTTATTGTCTGTAGCTCTGAAATATAATCCCTTAGTCAGATAAGCGATATCTTTCATAAGCTGTTCATCAAGCTGAGGTTTCTGAAGATTTCCATAATAATCGCGGTAATATGCTTTTTGTCCATTTCTGTAATATGGAACCGGCGCACCTTCCAGACTACCAACACCTATAGTATATATTCTTATTCCTCTGTCTGCTGCTACTTT
>ONIU01000229.1 GCA_900317935.1 uncultured bacterium | reverse complement strand
TATAAGAATTCTTATGTCTCTATCTATGGTCTTATATCTCTATTTTTGGTCTTAAATCTTTCAATAAAACCAATCACACCTAACACCAATCATAAACTAATAATTGAGTTAGTCGAAGATAGCAGATTAGGTTTTCTATTTAGTTTGGTTAGTGTTGGTGTAGGGCGCATTGATATTGCTCTGTTTAGAACTTATTTTGCAATAGCCAGTCGGCTATATTTATAATTTTTATTCCTTCGTGTTGATATATGTTGTGCCTGGTTCTTGCGATAATCAGTTTTGGATAAGCGTCTTTTACCTGTAATAATGGTTCTATTTCTCTTTTTAAAGTTGCTTCTGAGGAAATATCATCCGAAACTTGTATATATACTTTCTCGTCACCTTTTATAGCAATAAAATCAACTTTTTTTTGATAAAGCTTCCCTATATAAATATCATAACCACGCCTTAATAATTCAATAGCAACGATATTTTCATAAACTCTGCCATAATCTAGATTTCTGTTTCCCAAAACAACAAATCTTAATCCAATATCGTTTAAATAGTATTTATCTGCAGTATCTAGATACTTTTTCCCTTTGATGTCATATCGTTTGATATCAAAAAACATATATGCATTACAAAGATATTTTATATATTTTCCTATGGTTACGTGATTAGTATTTATTTTGTTGGTTGATAAAATGTTGGCTATTCTATTTGGTGAAGTAATATTTGAAATATTATCCATAAGAAATTCAGCAAGATGGTCTAATACCATAGAATCTGGCAGATTATATTTTTGCATCAAATCTCTTGTTACTATCGTAGTATAAATATCTGATATATAGGCTTTCCTATCTATTTCTTCTATATAAGAATAAGAACCAGCTAATCCACCTTTAACTACATAATCATCAAATAAATCTTCAATATTTTTTTTAGCATCATAATAAATAGAAAATTCATTAAAACTGAAAGGGAAAACTTTTATTTCTATAAACCTTCCTGTAAAGAGGGTTGCTAAATCTGATGAAAGCAGAAATGCGTTTGAACCTGTTATGTAGATATCATATTGCCCGCTATTGTGAAGACTGTTTATTGCTAATTCAAAATTTTTACAAAGCTGTATTTCATCTACAAAAAGATAGTTATTCTTATTGTTTTTAAAATGGTCTTTAACAAATTTGTAAAGGGCTTTGTAATCTTTATATTTTTCATATTCCAAGTCATAAAAATCTAAATAAATGATATTGGCCTTTGGCTCATTAGTTTTTAGATAATTGATATATGCACGCATTAATTCAGATTTTCCGCTTCTCCTTATTCCTGTAATTATCTTAATATCAGGAGTGTTTTTCAAGCCTATTAACCGATTTAAATAATTAGTGCGCTCAATATATTTCATTTGTTGTTCGCTTTCGAAACTTTAAAAATTTTTGACTTTCGAAACTATTTTAAGTCTTTTTATAAAAACTGGCAAACAAAATAATACTATAACCACCAACTTCAATAAAAACGATTCAATGCTTTGCTCCCTATATCCTTCACCCAAATCCCTTTATATTATGTCTCAATTTTTGGTCTTAAATCTTTCAATAAAACCAATCATACCTAACACCAATCATAAACTAAAAATTGAGTTAGTCGCAGAAAGCAGATTAGGTTAAAAAGTTGGTTGTAGTTGAAACAACAAAAACAATAACTACCAACTACAATAACTACATCATTTATATATACTGTTTGTTTATTTGTAATTTTACTGTTCTAGTGAATTTGTTCGTGGGTAGTAGATGACGTAAACAGAGCAAACGCAAACTTTTTTAAGCTTGTAGTCTATATTTTCAATACATCACTTGTGATCTCTTTGTTTGTAAATTTTTCTTTTGGTGTCGTCTACCCATTGTCATAAACGTATAGCTTTCAGGGCTAAAGCCCATACGCTATACTTTTTATGACAAATGTGTAGGCAATTAGCACAATCTATTTTTGAACTTAAAAATTAGTTTTAGCACGGCCTTTGCGAGCTTCTGCTTACTTGATAAACTTTAAGTTTTACAAGTATTCTAGTATTGAAGCGTCTTTTAAAAAGTTACGAAGACCTATGGTTGTTATGCCGTTTTCGTCCTGACGAGGTTTTGCATAAGAGCCGATAATAATGACTTTCTTGAAAGAATCATTAATATTTAATAGAGGTCGCTTTTCTAAATATTCTTTTTCTGCCGAGGACATAGCAAATGCTGATTGTAAATAGTATTTTTTACTGCCTTTACGAGCAATGAAATCAATCTCAAGCTGCTTTTTGGCTGATTGGCTTAGTTTAGTTTTTCCCCTTACCTCTATAATACCAATATCAACGGCATAACCTCGATGCTTAAGTTCATTAAATATTATGTTTTCCATCAAATGTGTTTCTTCTATTTGTCTAAATCCTAGAACGGCATTTCTAATGCCTATATCGGTGAAATATACTTTTGTTGGCGTATTTATATATTTTCGACCTTTAATATCATAGCGTATCGCAGAATCTATCATAAATGCGTCTTTTAGATAGGAAATATAATTTTTGATAGTTTTATCTGTTATTGAGCTTTTGGCTATCGTTTTAAATGTGTTTTCAAGTTTGGATGGGCTTACGAGTGATCCGACACTCGATGATAAAATAGATAATAAATCTTCTAATTCGATATTGTTTCGTATATGGTTGCGTTCTATGATGTCTTTAAGGTAAGTTTCCTGGAAAAGACTAGTCAGATATTTCATTTTCTGTTCTTCTGATTGGAATGAGGTGATTTGTGGTAAACCACCATATATTAAATAATCATCAAAAACTTCTTCTTCGCTTTTTTTTGTGGTTGAAAGATATTCGGAGAAAGACAGGGGGTAAACTCTAATTTCATCTCCTCTTCCTCGAAACTCCGTTAAAATGTCTGAAGAAAGGAATTTAGAATTACTGCCAGTTACATAAGTATCTGCATTCTCAATTTGTAACAGGCTTATAAGTACTTCATGAAAGCGGCTTACTAACTGAATTTCATCAAGTAGAATATAGTATTGCTTATCGTCTTTGATTAGGTTCTTAATATGATTGTATAAAGTATGTGGCTCTCTAAGGAAATCATTTTCAATCTTGTCTAGTGATATATCAATTATGTGGTTTCTTTCTATGCCACGCTGTAGTAATTCATTTAGAAACAGTTTGAATACAAGGTAGGATTTCCCACTTCTGCGGATTCCTGTAATAATTTTTATAAATCCGTTGTTTTCACGAATATGTAACTGATTTAGATAAAAATCTCTTTTTATTTCCATATTGTATTCCGAAAATTAGGTGTATCTACCTTTTTTTCGGAGTATAACTTCTGTGGTAAAAAAAGTCAAATAAATATCCCCTTTTTTACTGTCGTCAGTCGTGGATACGTGCAAGCGAGCCACAGGATGGCAAGCGAGTCGTTGAGGCTGTGCTAAAACTCGAAAAATTAATGAATGGAGTAATGTCCTTGCCCCCTTTTGTAAAGGGGGATGTCATTCAGATGCTTCCCCACGGTAGTGGGGAAGCTGGCGAGCGAAGCGAGACTGAAGGGGCTGATTGCGTAGCAATCGGTGACTGGGGGATTTTTGAGAACTACTCTTGCGAAAGCGAGCGATTCCTTTTTAAGTATCTTTCGAGAAAAATAAAGTTACACTTTAGATTTATCGAAATCATAGTTCTTTTAACAATAAAAGTCTAGTTGTTTTTTA
>ONIU01000122.1 GCA_900317935.1 uncultured bacterium | reverse complement strand
TATTCACGCCAGTGGAATGCTGATAAATCAAAAGTCAATCTGGTATTCTCAAGTCCTTTGGCACCAAATACAGAATACACCCTCAAAATGATTAACGAAACCAAAGACTACGAAGGTATAGTTATAGACCCGTTCGAAGACTTTGTATTCACAACAATAGATAATATTACTGCATCACTGACAACACCCGCTGATTTGAATAACGTTGCCAGCTCAACAAAGCTTGTAATCACTTTTTCCGATAGTATTACCTGGAATCAGGAAGAAGATGCCGACAAAGTCCCGTTAAAGCTTGACGGACAAGATATAGATATTAGATCTTATGTCTATTCTGACACAGACAAAACCTTGACTCTTACCACAAAGAAACCGTTGATTCACAATGCAACTTACTCTTTAAGAATTAATGCATGGCTCAAGAACAATACAACCGGTCAGAAGGTTGCAACAACCACATTTACTTTTGTTACTGCTGATGGAGACCACAATCAAGCTTCTATAGCATTGGCAACAGATTCAGTGGTTGCAGATAAAGTCATTCTTCTGCCTACTCTAATAATCGATTTCCATAAAGATTTGCTAAATGCAGACGTCACAAAAGTAAAAGACGCAATAAAAGTCTATAAAGGCAGCACAGAAGTTAAGACTGTTTACAAGACCTGGGAAAGAGAATACAACAAGCTGAAACTCACATTCTCAACCAATCTTGAATCCAGTCAGAATTATAAAGTCACAATGGGCGAAGGAATCAGAGATATAGAAGGCATATTTATAGACCCATTCGATGACTTTGAATTTACTACTCAGGATGAAATCGAGTTTAGTCTCACAACACCTGCTGAAACAGAAAATGTAGCGACCTCAACAAAAATTATATTCACTTTTTCAAGCCCAATAGACTGGATAGACTCTTACAAGAACAAATTTACCTTTAAGATCGGTGATACTGTTCTTGACATAGAAAGCTTTACGTATGATGAAGACGCACACACACTGACATTAACTCCTTCAGAAAAGCTCTTATACAATACTACTTACACAATTGCAGTAAGAGCTGGCATCAAGAATGAAACCACCCAGCAGATGACAACGAAGAAAACTTTTGAGTTCACCACTATGGACGGGGAACATTCTTCTGCAATACTCATTGTTTCTGAAGAAGACAAAGTTGACGGAATGTTCATCGTTACACCTACATTTGTGGTAGACTTTGGAAAAACTGTATTAGATAGGAATGTAGCCGAAAATGCTGTTGAATTATATAAGGGAACAGATGAAATAACTACTCTTACCAAAACATGGCTTACAGCAAAACGTCAGCTTCAAATTACCTGCGATGCTATGCTTTCTTCAAAAACTGAATATAAGGTAACCATGAAATCAGGTGTAAAAGACAGCGAAGGCATTGAAATTGAGCCCTTTGAAGATTTCTTGTTCACCACGACTCCAAACGGAACAGGTACTGAAAGAGACCCTTATCTGATTTATACTGCCTCTCAGCTAGATAACATGAGAAAGAATCTCAATGCTTTCTATAAGCTTAAAAAAGACTTAGACATAGCTACTTCCTCTTATAAATCAGATAATAACCCCGATGACTATGGCTGGCTTCCAATAGGCAAAGCTACGTCTAGATTTGCAGGTGGACTAGACGGTGATGGTCACACAATCAGCGGATTGAGCATCAACAGACCAACAACAGACTCTGTTGGATTGTTCGGCCAGATTGGCGACGCAAAGATAAAGAATATCTATATGGCAGAGGGTATAGTTATAGGTGAAGATTCCTGCGGCGGTCTGATTGGTTATGCATATAACAGTGAAATAACCAACTGCTGTAACGAAAGTGTAAAAGTAAAAGGTGTTTCTCACGTTGGCGGAATAAGTGGTGAAATCTATTCGGTTGCTGCAAGCAAGCTTAGAAATAGTGCAACAGTTACAGGCTCTGGCAATAGAACAGGAGGAATTGTAGGTTGGAACAACATATATTCAACCATTAGCAGTTGTTTCAATGATGGTACTGTAACTGGCGCAACAGACCATGTTGGTGGTATTGCCGGTTATAACAATGCTATAATAAACAACTCTGCCAACAGCGCAACTATTTCTGGTTATCAGTATGTCGGCGGAATTGTGGGTAGCAACAATGCTTCAGGCAAGGTCAACAGATGTATTGCGGTTGGAAATATGATTACAGGCAATTTAGCCTCTGTAAATGTTGGCGGTATCGGCGGATATAATGATTCTAGCGCTAAGATTATGAATTCCATAATAACCAACAATACAGCTATAAACGGTTACCCCTGCAATGATAACTCTCAAGTAGTTTATAACTATGACGAAGGCACCAACGAAAACTGCAATTACTATTTTGGCTCTGTGAACGACCTTAATACCGGTATTGCAACTCGTAATAAATGGACAGACAACGAATTTTGGGACAGCCAAATCTGGTGCGTCAGTGCCGAAGGCATACCCACGCTTGTTGATTTGCCATAAGAAAAGGGAATATGGAGTAAGGATTGAGGTATTGAGTATTGTCTGAAGCGGGAAGTCTATGAACTATAAAAAACTAATAATAAGTTGTTTGATCTTTATATTACTTTCTTACAGTAATCTTCTTGCTTATCGAGCAAGTGCAAGAGATAAAACCTGTTTTAATAATATTCGTGTAATTCAGGGCGCCATAGAAATGTATAATATGGAACATAACAATGAATTAAAACAACTTGACCGAAATACCATAGATGAACTAATAAAAGGGAAATATTTGAAAAATGAGCCTCAAAAACCTGATAGCAATTGTGATTTAATGTCTATCGGAGATTTATCAAAAGATGGAATAATTTATTGTATATATCATGGCGACTTAGAACATTTAATATATTGTGATTATTATAAAGATAAGGATTATGATCAACACCAAAAACTTCCACAAGACACAACAATAGAAGAAATCAATCAAAAAAGAGAAAAAATAACAGAAGAAAGAGACAAATTACGAGAAAAAGTAGATTTAAAGTATAAAAAAGAAAAAGAAGAGAAAGAACGAACTAAATTTATTGAAAATCTGATTGTTGTAGTTAGTTTAGTAACTTGTTTAATATTTTCAATAATAATAGAGATATATAAAATGTCAAAAAAACGAAATAGCAATAATCATGAATAATTAGTCATATGGATTGCCACGGCGTTTTCAAAGCCTCGCAATGACAGATAACTGGAGGTATCGCGGAGGAGAAAAGATCGAACAAGCAAGCTATCCGTTCCAAAGAACAAGGTTTACTCTGGTTAGATCACCCTTTCGGCACTACGTGCCACTTCCCCTCAAGTGGAAGCTTTAGGACAACATTTACCAACAACAAAAAAGCCACTTGGATAATCCAAGTGGCTTTTTTCCTAATTTACTCCCTTTTTAAGGGGAGATGTCAGCATCAGCTGACAGAGAGGTTTTCTAATTTACTTAGCTGGAAGTATTTCTACCTTAGAAGCTTTGCTTAAACCGTATACATCATTATCATACATCAAGCTGGCTTTTGATGGTTTCATTACAAATGAACCTTCGCAAGTTGCTCTGAGGTAATATACCAGTTTGTAGCGTCCGCTCCAACAGTAGTCTTTATAAGCTACCATAGCGTCTTTTCTGAGTTCCTTATGAGAAGCATAGAAATCCCAGCAGCCATCGTAGTAACCGCAGTAAGCTTCTTCGTCTTCTGCACTTACATCAGCAGGTAAAGCATCATTCTTCAAAGAAGTATTGATTGCAGTGAAACCAGCAGGTATCGGGTCTTCCAATACTAAGTATTCATAAGAACCTTTGTTGTTAGTCTTTTCAAATATGAAAGTAACCTTAACAATATCGCCTACTCTGATTTCTTTGCTGCCGTTCATGTTTTCAATGGTCTTCTGAAGCATGAAGCCCTTATCAACTGGTTCATTGCGACCAACCATATCTGGATAAGTATAAGCAAAGTTATAGTTAACAACAGCATTTGTAGCTGCATCAAGCTTAATTTCTCCATTGAGTTCGTCAGCAGTTAATTCAATGCTTTCAGGAGCCTTACCAATAGTAACTTCTTTTGTACCGTTCTTGGTAGTGACTTTAACAGTGAAGTTCTTGTCTTCAACTGGCTTCTGAGTCTTGAAGTAAGCAGCAAGAGCATTCAAAGCAATACCAGTATCAGCAGTAGAAGTCCAATAACCTTTGTCGGTAAGATTCTTAAAGAGGTTGCCAGCAAAGTTGTCAGAAATCTTAGAACTGCCACCAATTTGAGCATTGGTCAAAAGAACAAATGCATCACGGCGAACATTAGATTTGCCCCAACCGCCTTTTTCCATAGCCATAGGCTTCAAGCTCAAAAGCTTGAACTTAATAGAATCAGCAGACTTTTCACCAACAAAGCATTCTGCATAGTTGAGCATGCTTTCTGCTTCCTTATCACCGGCTGGGAATTTCTTTCTCAAAGTCTGGAGGTCAGCAGCATTAATCTTCTTGTTCATAGCAAGTGCTACAACGCCGAGACCCATTACAGGGCTCTTGAAGGTTTCTGCATTGCTGTTGTTGAACATCTGGTTCTTAACGTAATCCAAAGCACCGGCAAGATATACTGTGTCATATTCATAGCCTGATTCTTTGAGCATTGTAAGAGCATAAACAGCATACTGAGTGCCCCACCAGCAAACATTTGGTTCAGAAGTCCAATAGCTGAAACCACCACTGGTAAGCTGCATTCTAAGTAGATGTTCAAGACCGTTCTTTAAGTAAGAATCAACTTCAGCAACAGAGAATTCTTTGAAGTAGCCTTCCTTAGCAATATTTCTAATTGCAGCAAGACCAATGATTCTAGAAGAAGTCTGTTCAACACAGCCGTGAGGATAATCCATCAAATAAGAAACTGCTGGAACAAGTCTAGTCCATGGAGTAGCAGCAAGAGTAAGATGAGCCTTCATTGTTCCTGCTTTATCAATCTGATTCATTGAAGCAACATAAGCAGGGATTTCAGCCTTAACAGAATCTTTACCCTTGAAGAAACCGAAACCATATTTATTGAAGAGTATTGAAGCAGGATTTACAGGAATGCTGTTTTCTACAGCATCAGTATTTCCATTCATATCGCCCTTCATAACAACTTTACCGGTTAAAGCACCCTGATCAGCAGTAAGAACTACTTTAGAAACTGCAGTATTGAAACCACCAACAGAAACGCTACCATTCTGAACTTCTGCAGAAATGCCTTCAGAACCAGCAACAGCTACATTAGCAGTTCCAGCTTTATCGGTTTTATTGTGAACAGCAGTAATAACTACAGCCTTATCACCAGCAGTCATGAACTGTGGAACAGAAGGTTCAATATAGAAATCTTTGGTTACTCTTAACTGACGTTCAGCAGAACCGTAACTAGAACCTTTATCGTTTGCAACAGCATAAATACGATAAGAAGTCATAGTATCAGGAAGTTTGAAATCAACAGTTAAATTACCACTTGCATCGCTAACACAGTCAGCTTTCCAGAAAGCTACTGGTCTGAAATCCTTGCGGGCATTCAAATCAGAACTGATGTTTCCAACGCCTTCACCACCACCAGTAAGTATTCTGGTAGAAAGAAGCTTGAAGAGTTCCTGATTGATAAGACCTACACGAAGGTCGCCTGAGAAAATGCTTAACGGCATGAAGAAGTTGCTCAAGCTGGTGAGAACTGGAGTTACATAACCAGTGAGAGCCAAAACTGATTCATCTACAACGCCGACAGCTACTTCAGAACTTACAGGATTACCCTTTTCGTCAGTAATCTTGAAGTTTACTTTATATTCCTGACCTGGAAGAGCCTTCAATTCATCACTAGTTTCAGGAGCAACAGCAATCTTTAAAGAATCAACGCTGCTCTGAACTTTTAAGCTAGTAAAGCCAAAATAAGCTCTTGGATATTCAGTATCAGAATCAATAGAATAAATCGGGAAACCACTGCGGACAGAAGGTGCTATAAAGCTTACGAAAGCATTTGGTTTGCACTTATCAGTAAGAGTTTCAGTGAATTCACCAAAGGCACCGTTGAGCTTGATTACCTTAGCATCAACGATTTCATCAGTTTCTACAGTAACAAGAGCGTAGTCACAGATTCTCGGCAATGTATATTTAATATTTACCGGCTTGCCAGTAGCTACATTAGTCTTGTCTGGAGCAAGGAATATTTCATTAGTGCTTCTGCTTCTATCTTTCTTAGCAACATCCTGATAGCTAGAGAAAGAATATTCAATCATAACTTTCTGTGCACAAACTGCTTCAGTCTGACCGTTTACATAGTAAGCTCTAAGCAGATAATCGCCGCCTTCTGGGAAAGCGAGCATGAAGTCTGCAACAGAATTGTTGATTTTTGCAGTATAAGAATAAGATTTTATCCAAGCTTCTTCCCAGTTGTAATAGAGACCGCCGTTACCATCAGCAGCACGCTTCTGAGTGTACATCCACTTTTTGCGCATTACTTCAAGAGTAACAGTACCAGCATTGATTTTATTGCCGCTGTTATCAATAGCAATAACCTGAACTGGGCATTCAGCACCGCTGTTTACTGTTGATGGAACTTTAGAAATACCAACTCTTACAGCAGGAACTGGGGCATAGGATTTAACAAGGGTTGCTGGTTTTCCATCTATATCAAGAACTGTAGCAGTAACTTCAATCTGATTGAGACCGCTCAATACAGCTTTAGACATTGGAAGAGAAATAATCAGTTCGCCATTGTTGTTGAGAACTGAGTTACCCTGTTCAAGAAGTTCTTTCTTAACATCGTTGTTGCCGAAGCAGAAACCAGGGTATTTACTGTTAGCAGCATCTTTTTCAGTGAGATAAGCAGACCACTGAACTTTGCAGTTTCTTAAAACGCCGCCAGCATAGTATTTACCAATAACCTTACAATCCATGAAGGCCTGATCAGCATCACGACCAACGATTTGTCTAATCTTGCGAGTAGAAGAAGTCATTTCCATGTCTACAAAATGACGTGGAGCTTCGAAATCCTGAACCTGGAAATTACAAGTATAAAGAGTATTTGTAGTAGTCTGTTCTGCTGTTTTGCCTGGATTTTCTTTAAGCTTTTCATTTTCAACAGCAGGTTTGCGCTGCATTAATCTATCCCATTTGGGGTCTTGTTTACCAAGACTACCAAAATTCTTAGAAGCCTGAATAGCTGCAACTTCGATTCTGTAAGAACCTCTTGGCATAAAGCTCTTGGTTTGGAAAGAATCAGCACAGGTTCCATAAGCATTCAAAGGAATCTGCTTTTCATAAACCATATCGCCACGAGAGTTAAATATAACTACGTTAGCTTTTACATCAGTATTTGGAACAACAACCTTATCGTTGTTATATTCTCTGAAAGCTGCTTTCCAATAAACTGTTTCGCCTGGTCTGTAAACACCACGTTCAGTGAAAGCATAAGCACGAATGCTGTCGAGCTTTCTCATATCAGGTGCAGCCATCTGAACTGCAGAATAAAGTCTGTTTCTGTCAAGCACTATAGAAGCAGAATCTTTTTGAGTAGCAACAGTTACGGCATCAAGATCAGCAATATTTAGTTTGCTTGAACCAGCTTCAAATGTTGATTTACCAGTAATTACCAAATGCTTATAATCAGTATCTGTATTAACTCTTAACAAACCATCTTTATCGGTTCTGCCAGGGAAATAAAGCTTAGCATTTGTTAAATCACGAATCATTACGGCTACATCTGCAAGAGGTTTGCCTGTTTCAAGTGAAGTTACCCATACAAGCATTTCTTTCTTGCCGAACTTATAGGTAATAGCCATATCGGTTACCTGGAAAGCTCTCATAGCTGTAGTTGGATTAGCTTTGTCTATTTCTGATACTTTTGCAACAACAACTCCGCCATTTTCAGGATTAGTTCTGATGTCTAAAGGTAATGAGAAATAGTATTCATCATCAGGATTTTCAGAACCCATGAAAGTTTGAGTCTTTACAGATATTTCAGAATTTAAGAAATCGGAAAGATTAGGAACTGATCCTGTAAACTTTTTTAAAGCTTCCACATCATCCTTGAATTCTTTAAAAATTGCGTCATACTTATCAGCATAATTCTTTACTCTGTCTTCATCTTCTTTTGAAACATATCTATTTGTAGAGCTATTGTAATCTTTTTCATCAACCAATGGGTCTACAGAAAGAGCATCTGTTACAAATGGAGAACAAATTGCAGGGTAAGTCTGATATTCAACTTTAAAATTGCCAACATGTGTGAATTTTAAAGGAACAGCCTGTTTGCTGTGAAGTTCAACAATCGAGCAGTCTGTCGGGAACTTCATTTCAGAAGTTGCTTCTGCTGCGGTAATTGTCTTAGAGAAAGGAGCTATATTAAAGTTACCTTCGTTAGTAAGACCACCAACAACCTTTATTTCATAGTCTTTACCACCGACAAATTTACCATAAACTCTGTATTTGCCCTGAGTTTCATGCCAATATCTATCGATAGTAAAATAACCGATAGACGGAGTAATTCTGATTTGTTTTCTCAAATCATAATCAGGAACCTTCTGGTCCAGAGTAAGTCCAGAGTAATCATTACGCCTTTGCTACTTCCTGAATAAAAGAAAGTATCAACGCCTAATACCTTTGCATTAGTTACCTTTTTTGCGGTGTCAGCCATCAAGCTGCTACAACAAATTAAGGCAAAAAACACAAACAAAAAACATACGGAAAGTTTTTTTAGCATGTATCCGCCTCCATCAATTATGTACACAACCTAATGTTATATCACAATCCTAATCCGTACTCAATCAATCTTTTTTTTAGCCTCTATTATTGATTTAATAAAAGAATATTATTAGAATAAATAAAATGGAATTCAGAGGTTATATATTATGATGTACCCTTTTATGACTTTAAATGACAAAACAGAAATAGTTCATTCGGATGCCTATATAGATAACAACAAAGAAACTGTTAAAGTTTATTTTGAGAAACCTATATATGGTGGGTTTAATTCTGCAGAATGTTACTTACCTTCTTATGAATGGAAAAATATAAATGGTTTTTCTAAAGAAGAAATAAACTCTTTTCAAGAACTATTAAAATCAACTGCTCACATTATTATATCTCTTGCAAGAGAAGGCGGTTTTGAAAATGCCGCAAATTTTTAAAATTGGCAATTATATTATTTACTTTTGGTCTAATGAAGCTATACCATTAGAACCTATTCATGTCCATGTTGCCCTAGGTGAACCAAACGAAAAAGCAACTAAAATTTGGATAACCCAAACAGGTAAATGCTTATTAGCAAACAACAATTCTAAAATTCCAAATAGACAATTAAAATACATTATTGATATTATAGAAGCTAGAAGTAAAGAAATAATAGAAAAATGGAAATCATATTTCCATCAAATTAGTTTTTATTGTTAAAACAGAAAAGAGAAAGAAATATGCAGACAAAGATAAGTTTCGATTTACCAGATTCCACTTTAAGAATCGGCTTTTTAGAAGCATTTAACATAAATGTTAAGCCATCTACAGAAAAGTATCAGCAGACAATTACAAAAGACATTGAAGAAATGCTGAAACCAGGCTACGCCTACCCTGACAACATGCAAAAAGGTGTTAGAAGCCTTTTAAAGACTTTCGGTTTTCATCCATCAGGAAGAAGCAGACCAGCCTCTGAATATTTGTTCAAAGATCTTATCAACAGAGGAAGTTTCAACTACATCAATAATATAGTAGATATAAACAATCATATTTCGCTTAAATATAAGCTGCCTATCAGCGTCTTTGACCTTGACAAATCAGGCTTCGACCTCTGCTTGAGAGTCGGCGGCGAAACAGAAGAATATATTTTCAACAAAGAAGGTCAGATTCTCACACTTAAGAAACTGCTCTTAGTTGCTAAGACTGGTGCTGAAGCCATAGGCACTCCGGTAAAAGACTCTCAGGCTACAAAAGTATTTGAGCCAACAAAAAAGATTGCATTTTTCGTTTATTCTTCCAGCAATATCACTTCGAAAGAAGAAATGGAAAAGATATTGAATGAAATAGGCAAATATCTGCAGGAAGAAGCTGGAGCAACAGATATTTCTTCAGCCGTCTTAGACGCCAAATAAAAAGCTGTCGCTTTATTTTAGGGAAAAGAGATAAGGGAGGGAGAAGCTCTGCCCACATATAGCAAACACAGGACAGTTAGACGCGAAACCTTCTATTCTCCGCACAAGGCTCGTTCCCTCAAATCTTATTCGAAGGTAGAAATCATAAGAGACCGCGGAGGAGAATAAGGTTAAGCAAGCAAACTGTCCGACAATTTTAGTGTTACGCTTCGCTGTGGGACACTTCGTCGTGGGACGTTTCACTGTGGTAATTGTCTAACAACTACCACGGGCAGCGTCAGCTGCCGTCTCACAGATTGCGGTAGAAATCGTCCCACTCCATTTCTCAATTTTCCGTTTTCAGTTTTCAGTTTAAAAACACTCACCACGCCAAGCAAAGCTTGGCTTACACCCTCTCTGTTAAAGGCTGTCAAAAACTAGGTTTTAACTCCATAATTAGATTTTTCTAATTATTTTAAAAATCCCCCTTAATCCCCCTTTGCGACTCGCTGACCTCCTGTCGCTCGCTTGCATACCGCCATCCTTGGCGGTAATACGAAAGGGGGCGAGGGCATTACTCCATACACTGATTTATTAGTAAATTCTTAGTTTTTAGACAGCCTCTGTTAAAGAGGGATATTTTTATTTTGATATAGAAGTCATAATGTGATAATTTGAAAAATATATACTTCAATGATGGGTTTAAGAGAGACTGTTTTTTACCATTATCCATCAACATAACAAGTATATCAGGAGGAAAGAGAATGACCGAATTGAAGCGTACCTGTCTTTATCAGACTCACGTAGACGCAGGTGCAACCATGGTAGATTTTGGCGGTTGGAATATGCCAGTGCAGTATCCAAGCGGAATCGTAAGTGAACATTTATATACACGCCATCATTGCAGCCTTTTTGATGTTTCACATATGGGACGTCTAATTGTTGAAGGGCCTGAACGGGTAAAATTTTTACAGCACGTATTGACCAGTAACGTGCTTGCATTACGTCTAAACCAGGCGCAATACTGTATCATCCCTAATGAAAATGGTGGTGCCATAGACGACGCCTATCTTTATCGTTTTGAAGAAGAACGCTTTTTATTAGTAGTAAACGCTGCAAACATAGATAAAGACTTGAACTATCTTCAAGAACAGATTAAGTCCTATGACTGCACAATCAAGAACATAAGTGATGAATGGGCTTCTATAGCTGTTCAGGGTCCAAAGAGCAAAGAAATGCTGACTATTTTGTCAGGCGGTGTTCAGGTTACTGAACCAATGCGCAATGCTTTGAATTCTTTGGAACTAGAAGGCCATTTTGTACACATTTCCAAAACAGGCTATACCGGCGAACCTTTGGGCTACGAAGTATTAGTAAAAACAGAAGATGCTAAGTGGCTGTGGAATCGTTTAATAGAACTTGGCGCAAAACCTGCCGGTTTGGGTGCCCGTGACACTCTGCGACTTGAAGCCGGTCTTCCATTATATGGACACGAATTTGGCGTAGATGCTGGCGGTAAGGAAATACCTATTTTTGCCGTTCCAGTTGGAAAAGTTGCAGTAAGCTTCACTCCTCAAAAAGGTGATTATATTGGTCGAAAAGCTTTGGAAAAACAGTCTGAATGTTTGAAACGCATTCGTGAAGAAAATTTCAGCGACTTGACTGATTTGCCTCGCCGACTTGTTCCTATTGCCTTAACAGATAGAGGTGTAATGCGTGCTGGTATGGCAGTCTATAAAGATGGTAAGCATATTGGCTGGTTAACTTCTGGAACAATGGTTCCTTATTACTTAGCCGAAGGTCAGGGCATTACCTCTCGTTATACTGACGAAACCGCAAAACGTGCTATTGGTTTGGCTTATTTAGACAGCGACATAAAAACAGATGATGTTGTTGAAGTTGATATCCGTGGCAAGCGTTTGAAAGCAGTTATCGTTAAAGAACACATGAGAGTAGATTCTCCGCCATTTGCTCGCCCTATCATATATTATAA
>ONIU01000121.1 GCA_900317935.1 uncultured bacterium | reverse complement strand
GAAAAAATAACTTATGACAAACTTGTTTTAACTCAGGGTGCTAGCCCAATTAAGCCACCATTAGAAGGAATTAATAACGCCAATATTTTTACCTTAAGAACTTTAACTGATGCTGATAACATCAAAGCCTACATAAAAAACAATTCCGTTAAAAATGCTGTAGTAATAGGCGGTGGCTTTATCGGTATAGAAATGGCAGAAAACCTGGCCCATATCGGCGTTAACACCAAAGTTATCGAAATGGCAAATCAGATTTTAACTCCTGTTGATTCTGAAATAGCCGCATTTGCTCAGAATGAATTAAGAGCCAACAATGTTGAGCTGATTTTGTCTGACGGCGTAAAAGCCTTTTCAAACAACGAAGTATTGTTAACTTCGGGTAACAAAGTTGCTTATGATATTGCCATACTTGCAATAGGTGTCAGACCAGAAATAGCGCTTGCCAAGAATTCTGGCTTGGAAACAAATCGTGGAATAAAAGTTAACGACAACCTGCAAACTTCTGATGAAAACATTTATGCAGGCGGCGACAGCATAGAAATTAAGAGTTTTGTAGATGACTGCAGGCGGCGACAGCATAGAAATTAAGAGTTTTGTAGATGACAGCATGACTCTGATACCTTTAGCAGGGCCAGCAAACCGCCAGGGAAGAATTATTGCAGATAATATCTGCGGAATAAAATCACAATATAAAAAATCTCAGGGAACATCAGTATTAAAGGTCTTCGATTATACCATCGCCTGTGTGGGCTATAATGAAAAAATGCTACAAAAGCTAGGTATTAATTACAAGAAAGTTTTAACTTTCGGTAATTCACATGCCGGTTACTACCCCAATTCCACACAAATCTTCTTTAAACTTTTATTTAATGATGAAGGAAAGATTTTCGGTGCTCAGGCAGTTGGCCAGGATGGCGTAGAAAAACGCATCGATGTTATTTCTTCTATAATGAGAAATAATGGTGTTATCCAAGATTTACTAGATAGTGAATTATGTTACGCACCGCCTTTCTCATCTGCAAAAGATCCGGTAAACATTCTAGGAATGTGTGCTGACAATGTTTTAAGAGGTTTTGTAAAACCTGCTTGAATTAAGAAAAAGAATTAACGAAGTTCCAAGAGATAAAAAAGTAATTTTAATCTGCAATACAGGCTATACCAGCTATGTTGCATCAAGAATTCTTAGTCAGAACGGTTATGACAATATTTATTCATTTATGGGCGGCATAAAGCTTTATAAAGAAATTGAAAAGAACAACAATTACAAAGTGTCAGAAAACAAATCAATTGAACCTGTTCCACAAACAAAGCCTGCCGTTGAATCTGATAATTCTGTAATTATGAATATTGACGCCTGTGGTTTGCAGTGCCCTGGGCCAATAATGAAAGTAGCTGAAAACATAGCTAAAATAAAAGATGGAGAAATGCTAAAAGTTACTTCAACAGATAAAGGTTTCTATGCAGACATCGAAGCCTGGTGTAGAACAACAGGCAATAGTCTCGTCAACCTTGAAAAAGATAAGCAGATTATTTCAGCAACAATAAAAAAAGGTAATAAATCTGCAGCGCCAAGAACAGATAATAAGAATGCTCAAACCATCGTAGTTTTCTCAGGTGATTTAGATAAAGCGATGGCAGCTTTCATAATTGCTAATGGGGCAAGAGCAGCAGGGAAAGAAGTAACTCTGTTCTTTACATTCTGGGGCTTGAACATTTTAAGAAAAGACAATGTGTCAGTTAAGAAAGAAAATGTCGTAGACAAAATGTTTGGAATGCTTATGCCCAAGGGTGCAGACAAGCTTACTCTTTCTAAGATGAATATGGGTGGCTTAGGTTCCATGATGATGAGAAGAGTAATGAAAAACAAAAATGTTTCTTCTTTAAAAGAACTTATTGAAGATGCTCAAAAAAGCGGCATCAAATTTATTGCTTGCCAAATGAGCATGGATGTTATGGGTTTAACCAAAGAAGAACTAATAGATGGAATCGAAATCGGCGGAGTTGCCAGTTACATTGACGCCAGCAGTAACGCCAATTCCAATCTGTTTATTTAATGAAAATAAGAAAAACAACAGAGAAAGATATTCAGCCTGTAATGCAGATTTTTGCTAAGGCTAGAGAAATTATGCGCAAAAGCGGTAATTTCAAGCAGTGGCCGGTTGGACATCCTTCTGAAAAAGCTGTTATTGCTGATATAAAAAACAATAACAGCTATGTTGTTGAAAATGATAATAATGCAATAGTCGCTACATTTGCATTTATAATTGGTCCAGACCCTACATACAGCTATATTGAGGGAGGGAAATGGTTAAATGACGAAATGTATGGAACAATTCACAGAATCGCCAGCAACGGAGAATGCAAGGGTATTATGAGCGAAGCATTGAATTACTGCTCAAAAATTGTTCCAAACATAAGAATTGATACCCATGAGGATAATTCTATAATGCGACATTTATTAGCCAAAAATGGCTTTGTTCATTGCGGCACTATTTATTTATTAGATGGAAATCCGAGACTAGCTTTTCAGAAAGTATTTTAGCAATTATTTAATTTCATTAGCGACAGAAGCTTCACAGGATTTCATTGCCTGTAAAGTCTTATCCATAAGTTCATCTAACTGCCAGCCGAGCATTTCGGCTCCCTTTGTGATTACATCTCTGGAACAACCAGCCGCAAATTTTTTATCTTTAAATTTTTTCTTAATGCTTTTAACTTCCATATCCTGAACGCTTTTGGAAGGTCTCATAAGTGCACCCGCCCAAATTAAGCCGGTCAGTTCATCTGCGGCAAAAAGCACTTTTTCCATCAAATGTTCGGGAACAACATCAGAACAGATTCCATAACCATGAGAGCAAACAGCATGGATAACTTCTTTGCTCACCTGACCTTCTAATAGTTCAGGAGCCTTTTTGCAGTGCTGATCAGGATATAATTCAAAATCTATGTCGTGCAATAAACCGCAAATAGCCCAGAATTCTTCATCTTCTGCAAAACCCAAGTTATTTGCAAACCATCTCATTACGCCTTCAACAGTATAAGCGTGCTGCAGATGAAAAGAATCTTTATTGTATTTCTTTAAAAGTTCAACAGCCTTTTGTCTATCTATTCCAGGATTCATATTTTGCCTCTATGTCAAATTTTTACAAAGTATAAATCTAATTCTTTATTCTTTTCAAGAAAAAGTATTTCGGGAGGGAAAGAGCGCCTCCCTTATAACCCAGAGATTATACTAAAAAGGTCTATTACTCTAAAAAATAGTTAAAATATAGAAACTATGTTATATTAAAAAATATAGAGAATACTTGAAAGTTTGTTCTAGCAGAATTCACAACAAATCCCTTATCTCTCTTCTCTAATCTCTTATCTCTAAAGCAGAAAGGTTATATATGAGCAGAGAATTCTATTAGGTTTTCATTGTAATTGGTAGTTATTGTAGTTATTGTAATTAAAGATATAAGACTCAAGATTCAAGTTACAAGAAATCTTGTGTCTCCATCTTTGGTCTTGTATCTCAATTTTTTGTCTTAAATTTAACAATAAAAAACAAAGAAGCGTAGCTTCTCAAAACCAACTACCAAAAACCGAAATAAAGAAAAATAAATCTTTATTTCATCTGATTGAGTAAATTGTTTTTTGTAATATATGTAGGAGTTTTTATGTTAAATAGGATTTTATTTTTCTTTATTTCAGCGACTATTCTCGTCGCTCTCTATGGTTGTCATGCAGGCGGCGAAGCACCTTACGCAAATAGAGAACCTGACTTTACCCCAGTTATTGTTGAAGGTTTGCCTAAAATTACAGTCAAAGGCGAAACCAATATGCCAGGTCATTTCTTTATTTCTTTCCCATTCACAAAAAACCTTATTATGATGGATGGCAAAGGCAATATAATCTGGTCTAAGCATGAACCTGTCCCTGCTACACTTGCTATTAGCGGCTTATGGGATTTCAAAAAACATATAATCGGCGGGCAAACTTATTATAGCTATCACGACAGAAAAGCTGAATTCGATAATTTCGGCTTAGCAGGCTTCGGGCCTGGTGAACGAGTAATATTAGATTCAAAATTCAACGAAATCAAACGTATAACTTTCGAACAGTCTGAAGCAACAGAAAAAGGGCACCCCCTAGATGGTCACGATTTTATTATGATTGACTTGAATCATTATATTTTATCTGGCTATATCAAAAAGACAGTTACTAATGTTCCAAATATAGCACAAAGTTCCGTTGTTTATTCCTATTTGCAGGAAGTTCAAAACGGTGCAGTTATTTGGGACTGGAAAAGCATAGATTACCCTGAATTATATGCTTTGTCAGTAACCGATGCCGATGCTAAGGCAAATGATTTTGCAAATACTTTTACAGATTCACCTGATTATGTTCATTTTAATTCAATGCGTATAAATGATGATGGAAACCTGGTTTGCTCTTTCCGTCACCTCAATTCTATAATTTGCTTAGACCGTCATAAAAGCACTAATCAGATTTTGTGGAAGCTTTCCGGAAATGCTGATGAATTCCATTTAGCAGAAAATGAAAAGACATCCTGTCAGCATTATGCTGTGATTGACAATGATTCAATCAGTGTATTTGACAATGGAAACAAACTTGGTCAATCTCATATACGTTCTTATAAGCTTAATACTGGGAATAAGACAGCACAAGTTAAGACTTTAACGATTCCTGGCAAGTTTTCGTCAGCCTGTGGTTCAGCCCAGCGTATTACTGGTGAAACTTACGTTATTGGCTGGGGAAAGACGGAAAACGATGCTGTTTGTATGTCTGTATATGACTTTTCTACTAATAAAGAGCTTATGTCTCTGACGTTGGAAATGCCCCAAAACTTTACTTATAGATGCGTTTATTATGAGTAAATACATTTTTTAGTAATTATTGTAGTTGGTTTTTGTTGTTTTTATTGTTAGATTTAAGACCAAAGATGGAGACAGAAGAATTCTTATATCTTATATCTTATATCTTTAATTACAATAATTACTAAAATAATAATGAAAACCCTATTAACAAAATAAAAATTTTTCGTTTTTGTCCTGTTGGTTATTATTGTTTTTGTTGCTGAATTACCAAGTTATGATTATAATTTCTTATAAAATTATTTCTGCAGGATAATAGAATGATTTGTAAGTATTGCAATGAAGTTTTAACTCCCTTTATGTTTTTAGATGGTTTTAAATTCTGCCCTTTTTGTGGAACAGGATTAAACGGAGAAAGAAGAGCAGAGAATAAAGCTTCCGCAACGGCTAGAGTTAATCTTGTAAAATCAACGGTTCCTCAGGCTAATATTCTCGCCATAAATGCCTTTAATACCTGTTTTGAACTTATAAAATGCCCTGCTGGTAAATTCTTGATGGGAAGCCCTGCTGATGAACTAGGCAGATGCGAAAACGAAACACAGCACAAAGTCACTATTGCCAATGATTTTTATATCGGAAGATTTCCTATAACTCAAGCTCAATATGAAGCTGTAACGAAACAGAATCCATCTTATTTTAAAGGTCCAAATTATCCAGTTGTTGGTGTAAACTGGCATCAGGCAAAAGATTTTTGCTACAGGCTCAATGAAGCTACAGTTAATCTGAGACCCGCAGGCTATCTATTCGATTTACCCACAGAAGCCCAGTGGGAATATGCCTGCCGTGCCAATACCACAACATCTTTGAACAGTGGTAAAAATATTTGCTATAGAGTTACTAGCTGTCCTAATCTTGATGAACTAGGCTGGTATGAATATAATTCTTCTCATAAAATGCATCCTGTTGGGCAAAAGAAACCAAATAGCTGGGGTATATACGATATGCACGGTAACCTATCTGAATGGTGTAGAGATTATTATTTAGAAAATTATTTGCCTGAAAATGCCGACCCAGATGGAGAAGACAGGTATGCTCACAGGGTAATCCGTAACGGTTCTTTCCGTAATATACCATCATTGTGCCGTTCTGCTTATAGGTTTTATATTAATTCTTATTCACAATGTGGAGAAAACACTTTTCGTTTAGCTTTAGTTAAAAGTAATAAATTAACTATGTTTTTTAAAGTGGGCGAAGCACCAGAAGAACCTACTCACTGGTTGCGCATAGATGATGATTGATTCTTTCAGCACTTATTTTTTATGAATAATAGGAATACTAATATATGAACTGTAAAAATTGTAATCAAGATTTAACTTCTTTTATGTTTTTAAAAGGTTTTAATTATTGCCCATATTGTGGATTAGAGATAAACAGCGAAAAGAAAGAAGAAGAAAAGAAATCTCCTTCAGCTTATATTGTGAGCAATACAACTGATCCAGCATTCCCTTCAAATAGTATTTTAACCATTAATGCTTTTAATATTAATTTTGAACTTATAAAATGCCCTGCTGGCAAATTTTTAATGGGAAGCCCAATAGATGAAATAGGTCGATTTAAAAACGAAACACAACACGAAGTTTTCATCAATAAAGATTTTTATATCGGGAAATACCCTATAACTCAAGCCCAATATATAGCATTAATTGATTACAATCCTTCCGAAATTAAAAGTCCGAATAATCCTGTTCAGTCTGTAGATTGGGACCACGCAAAAGAATTTTGCTATAGGCTTAATAAAGCAACCCAGAATATCAGACCTGCTGGCTATCTTTTTGATTTACCCACAGAAGCCCAGTGGGAATATGCTTGCCGTGCAAATACTAACACTTCCTTAAACAACGGGAATAACATAAGTAAGTTTATTAGCGAAAGTTTAAGAAGAGGTGTAAATAGTAATTTATATTATAGTTATAAACCTAGCTGCCCTTATCTTGATGAAGTGGGTTGGTATGATTTTAACTCTGAGAAGAAAACTCATCCTGTAGGCAAAAAAAAGCCCAATAATTGGGGTATATATGATATGCACGGAAACGTATTAGAATGGTGCAGAGATTATTACTGGGAAAACTATTTGCCAGAAAATGCCGACCCAGATACAACTATCAATCCAAATGAGAAAAAATATGCTTGGAACAAAGTATGTCGTGGTGGAAGCTACGACAAAGAACCTCGATACTGCCGTTCCGCCTATAGACATTACACCTGTGCTGGAACTGGGGCTAGTTACGGTTTTCGTATTGCCTTGGTTCAGAGCGATAAATTTGTTAAGTTTTAATTTGGTAAAACAATGATTTATTAAATAAATTATTGTTTGGTTTTAATTTTCTTATGTTTTTTATTTAATGCCTTATCAGATATGTTTAGGTAACCTTTCGAATCACATATATATTTTATTACTGAATTTTGTCCAATTTCAATTATATCCCCCGAGTAATTTTTATCTCTCGTGAAATAATAAAGAGAAAGCGGACTTTTTAGAACATTTACACATTTAACAGGCCAATGAAAACCCAAGTCTTTTATTTTAGAACTGGAAGGGAAATTCTTCACACCATAAAGCTCAACACCCGCAACAACTCCCCCGCGATTCTTTGAATCACTTTGAATTGCATTTAAAATACTTTGTGAATCTGTAAATTTAGAAGCATCAACAACTAATACTTTAGCATCTGTTATCTGAGACAAACGGTTTCCAATAGCGTTTAAATCACCTTTTTGCAAATTTCCTTTATTTATAACAGCATAAATATACTTAGTCCGAGCCTTAACTTCGTTAAGCATGACTTGCGCTTCAGAATCACGTCCGACTTTCTTAAGCACTTCAGCTACGAAACCAACAGGATTAACAATAGACAATCCCTCATCGTTTACATAAGCGGTATCGACAATTAATTTTCGTAAATTTTCTTGAGTAAGCGTTGGATCTATTTCTATTGCGATGGCATAAAGTCCTATAACATATGGCATTGCCCAGCTTAGACCACCCTTTGCCCAGTAAATATAATGGAGTTCATCTAATGCAGATGAAGTTGTTCTACCAGCACAGGGAACACAAACGAGTCCAGGTTTTTTGCTTCCCCACCAATATTCTGGAACCAGGCTTTCAAAACAATTTTTATTAGAGTATGGGATAAATGAAACAGAGCCGTATTCATCACAGAACCATACCATAATACCTTCTTTCTCACAAGCTTTGACAGCTTTTTTAAAAACTGATGCATTTTTTTCTGATTCATCAATACAGTCTGAGAAACCAACCATACGTATTTTTTTATTATCTTCAAGCATCTTATTTTTTTCGATAATCTGATATAAGGCTTCAGAATGTCTTGTTTGATCTAATTCCCAAGTAGCTATTGCATAATAATAGAGTTCAACTTCTGGAGCTGTTCCGATTCCTTTTCCTAAAAGAAGTGATAATACTGCAAGACCATGCATTTTGCTATCAACATCAGTATTATTCACATAATGAATCAGGTTGTCTGCATATTCTTTTTTAAAATCAGGATTACTTTTTCCAATAGGTGCATCTACATAGGCTATTACTGCGCCCTTACCAGTAAAACCATGCTTACGCAAAATATCAATATTTAATCCTGGATATTTGCCCCATTCAATCAATAAATTTTGATCATATTCTTTAGGAAGTGGCTTAGTAAATATGGTATTGTCTCCAACGGTTAGAGAACATATAAGACCTAGTTTTCTTGATAAATCTGCATTGATATAGTTTTTCTTAGTAAACCAATAATAACCAAAAGGCTTAACTCCATCAACTTCTTGAGGAAAATTCATTTTGCGTATTATCTTCAATGGATGAATTGCTGATGTTTGTATTGTTTCGCTATTGTCAGCAGAATCTTCGGCGCAAACGCTTATAGACAAGCTTGTTAATAACATAAATAAACTTAAATATATAATTTTACTAATTTTCACAGTTATTATTTCCTCTAAAAATAAGTTTTATTACGATTTATTATAACAAAAATCAAAGAAAATAATTATTATTTAACTTGTTTAAATTTTTATTATTTTTCTTAATAAAAACAAAAAGCTTTTAAAGGTAAAAAATGTTATTTTGTCATAATTTAGCTATAATATTAAGAAGTGATTATGGATTGAAGAATAGTGCACTTAGTTGAAGTAAGACAATTATTAATAAATAACAAAGGTTTTTGCGGTATGAATATATACCGCGGGTGCACTCACGGTTGTATTTATTGCGACAGCAGAAGCACCTGCTATCAGTTTACTCATGCCTTTGAAGACGTAGAAGTTAAGCAGAATGCCCCTATTATTCTAGAAAAGACCTTAATGTCTAAGAGGAAAAAATGCATGATTGGCACTGGTGCCATGTCTGACCCTTATATGCACTGCGAGGAAGAATTACGGCTTACAAGAAAATGCTTGAAAGTTATATTGAGATATGGATTCGGAGCTACTATTCAAACGAAATCAGATAGAATCCTTCAAGATATAGATTTAATCGAAAAAATAAACAACAATACAAAATGCGTTGTACAAATGACGCTAACAACTTTTGATGATGAATTATGTAAAATAATTGAACCTAATGTATGTACAACAAAACGCAGAATAGAAGTCTTAGAAGAAATGCACAAAAGAGGTATTCCGACAGTTGTATGGCTTACTCCAATTCTGCCGTTTATTAACGATACAGAAGAGAATATAAAAGCAATTTTAGAAAACTGCGTAAAAGTTGGAGTAAAGGGCATTATTTGCTTCGATATGGGGCTTACACTTAGAGAAGGCGACAGAGAATATTTTTATGCAGCACTAGATAAACATTTTCCTGTTCTAAAAGAAAAATATATTAAAACAAAATATATTAAAACTTACGGCAATGCTTATAATCTACCTAGCCCTAATTCAAAATACTTAATGGATTTGTTCCAATCAATTTGTAAAGAAAATAATTTACTATACAAACCCCAAGACTGTTTCCGATATTTGAATGAGTTTCCAGAACCAAATAGGCAGCTAACTCTTTTTGATTAAGTACTATTCCTAATAAAAAAATAGTAATAAAATTCAAAAATATAATAAATAAAAGATGTAGTTACAAATCAGACACTCGCCAAACATTTTGTTTATATTGTTTATTATGTTATACTTATTTATTCACAATAGTTTCAGTTGAGGTGCTCATCGTGGAAAAATCACAATTGTCTGAATCAGATATTAGACGACTCTATATTGATAAAGCATTAGAAGCCAAGTGGGATAAAAATAAAATAGCAACAGAAGTTTCTATTACAGATGTAAACGTGCAGATTATATTTTATATCTAAGCGATAATAATCCAATAGCTGTTGTTGAAGCAAAAGACAACAATCATCCTGCTTCATATGGGCTTCAACAGGCTATGACCTATGCAAAAATGCTGGATGTTCCATTCGCCTATAGCTCAAATGGTGATTCATTTTGGGAACATGACTTCTTTGAAGGTACAGAAAGAGAAATAAAGTTAGAAGATTTCCCTACTGAAAGCGAATTGATTGCTCGTTTTGAACGAGAATCCAATAATGGTAAAGGCTTGACTCAACAACAAAAGTTCATTATGAATCAGCCTTATTGTTCAGGGAATAATATTTATGCACCTCGATACTATCAGCGTATAGCAATTAACCGAACATTAGATGCTATAGCATTGGGTCAGGAAAGAATTCTTCTTGCTATGGCTACTGGAACAGGCAAAACCTATATGGCTTTCCAGATTGTCTACCGTTTGTTACAAAGCGGTTTAAAGCACAAAATCCTTTATCTTGCCGACCGCAATTATTTAGTTGATCAGTCAATTCAGCAAGATTTTGCCCCATTAGAAAAAGTAATTCATAAAATAAATTTTAACAAAGACAACAAAAGTACTATTACATCTTATCAAGTTTATTTTTCTTTATATCAGCAACTAGTTGGTGATAACGATGAAGAACATTATTCTGAATTGTTTAGCCCCGATTTCTTTGACCTTATAATTGTTGACGAATGCCATAGAGGTTCAGCAAAAGAAGAAAGCCGTTGGCGTCTAATACTTGAATATTTTAAATCTGCTACTCAAATTGGTATGACCGCCACACCAAGAGAAACAAAATATGTATCTAACATAGATTATTTTGGCGAACCAATATATTCTTACAGCTTAAAAGAAGGTATTAATGACGGTTTCCTTGCTCCATTTCGAGTCGTCAATATTACCACAGATATAGGTGACGGTTGGCGTCCGAAAGCTGGGCAAAAAGACAAATATGGCAAACTAATTGAAGATAGAATTTACACAAATAGCGACTATGACTATAAAATCATAATAGAAGACCGCACAAATCAGGTTGCTAAAGAAGTTAGCAATTATTTAAAATGCACAGACCGCATGAAAAAAACGATTGTTTTTTGCCCTACTGAAGAAGCTGCAGAAAGAATGCGAATAGCTCTTGTAAACGAAAATAAGGATATGTGCAGCAAAAATTCAGATTATGTTGTTAGAATAAC
>ONIU01000117.1 GCA_900317935.1 uncultured bacterium | reverse complement strand
TTGATGACTGGGGTGAAGTCGTAACAAGGTAACCGTTGGAGAACCAGCGGTTGGATCACCTCCTTTCTATGGAGAACATGGTTTTGGAGTAAGACGCAAGGCAAACGCGAAAAGCAGAAAGCTATGTGCATTGCAAAACTGGATTCTTCGTCGAGCTTGGTAGATTACTTAAAGTCTTCTTGATCTTCTTCATAAATTTTAAAGAAACCTTGAAGTAAAAACTTCAAGGTTTCTTTCTTTTAGCTTTAATTGATTCGTATTTGTTGCATAACAACTATATTTTTACTATAATTGATAATATGAATACAATCAGAATAAGATATTTAGAATACTTAGATGTTTATTTTCCTGCTATAAATTATAAAAAACGTTGTGGACTTTCATTAGTTGAGGCTATGGTTGGAATAATTATCTTTTCTATAATGTTTGTTTTTATATTTAGAGCTTTTGCACCAACTGCTACTGCCAGTCATAACCTTCTACGTGGTACAACAGTAGCTATGAATGCTTGTAACTGGTATATAAATTCATTAGAACAAAGAATTCAATTTGAAGGTGCTTTACCAGATTCAGAATTAGGGAAAAACGATATCACCTTTTTATTTAGACGTGATGAGTTTTCTGAAATTGCAACCTTACGTTCATTAAAAGCAACTTCTGAGATTACTTTAAAAGATAATTTATATACTGCTAAAATTTCAATAAATTGGGGCAACAAAGAAAATGAAAAAGAAAGAACCCATCATTTTGAGATGTCCCGTTTATTGGTTCAACCTAGTTTTTAAACTGCTGGATATTACCAATGAAAAAAAAGAAAATCAAAAAAGGTTTTACACTAGTAGAAATCCTTATTGCTTTTGCTGTAATCGGATTAATATTTAGTTTCATTTATCCTGTTATTCAGTATTCTAGACAAGCTACAACAACTATGACTAAGCTAGATGCTTATCATGATGCGAGAAGGGTTGATCAAGAAATTTTTAATGAATTAAAATTTGGTGCTGGTATTTTATATCCTCCAAGTAGTGATATGGGATTAGTTACAGACTGGTATCCTCAGCTAGTTTTTAGAAATCATTTAAACCAGGTAATAATGCTTTATGTAAATAAAAAAGATAAATTAATAATGTTTAATTATGATAATGTAAAAGGTTCTAAGCTTTCTCTAGGTAAAATACTTGGTTCTAAAGTAAAAGAATTTGTTGTTCGTAGACAGGGTAGTTCTGTAATTGAATATAAGCTCACATTTGAAATTGAAAAGAAAGATTTTATCATTTCAAATAGAGTGACGTTGGTTAACGTATTTTAAAAAGGAGGTTAATAATGAAACGTAAAGGTTCTGCAATTGCTATAGCAGTAATTATGGGAACTGTTTTTTTTATTGCTGTTAGTGCCTTACTTCATCATTCAACAGGTGAAATGAAGCATGTTAAAGCTATTAGTGCAGTAAAAAAAGCCGAATTATTAGCAATATCTGGCATTGATTGGGCTGAAAGTAAGCTTAGAGTAGGACGCTGGTATGGTGCCGATTTTGAACCTTATAAAAAAAGTATCGGAGTTCATGATACTTGCGGTATAGAAGAATTATCTCCTTTTGGTTCCGGAGAAGGAACTGTAACTGTTGTTTGTGAAGATGTTGCAAATAAAACCCCAGGAACCAATATGTACGGAATGCAAAAAGTCTGGTTTTTGCACCACATAAATGTATATGCATTAGGGGAATATGAAAATCAAAAGTGCCTTGTTTATGGACGTTATATCATTTCTCCTGAACCTTTACTTAATAGCAAATCTACTGATGGTGCTGGATTTGCTTCTCCTGAATACGGTGTACCTGGTGCTGTGAGTATTTCCGTAAAGAAATCAAAAGTTAACGGTGAAGATGTATCAGATTTTGTAGTAAAAGAAATTAAAGTTAGTGAATTAGATGAAGTTAACGAAAATACTGTTATTGCTATATTAAATCCTAAAAATAATCCAGATTCAAACGTAAAACTTTTCCCTTCAACATTTGGTAAAATTGTAGAAATTAAAGCTCAAGTAGGTGATTCTGTTTCTGCAGGAGACAATGTTGCTATTTTAAAGAAAAGTATTAATGCAGGTGGAAGCGATGTTTCTATGAAAACTCTGAAAAAGATGGTTAGAATTACAAAGATTCCTCCTGAAATCTGGCAAGGGTTAGATATACATAACAAAAATGACCGTTTTGCATTATCTCAATATATAACTGGAATATCTGACGCTTTCTTACAGAATTTCGTTGCTCATTCTACTTTAGAAAAATCTTTGAAAAGCATAGGAAGCAACAAACTAGAAGATAAAATTACAGCAGGTGAAGTATTAGAAAAGTTCCCCGTCAGTTATACTAGTACCACTCGTAATAGAGCAGAAAATACTTTTTTAGCACACATGATCAAGAATTTTACTGCTCCTGGAGGAACTTGGGAAAGAAAAGAACAAGCTCTGAAAGAAACTTTTTTAAAACTCGACCAAAATCCTAATACAGATTTACCTTCAGACTTAAAAGAATTACTAAATAAATATAATTTACAGCATCTTTCTCAAACAAAACCAAGAAGAAATAAAAATTACTTTGATCCAAAGATGAGTAATGATGAATTTATGACTTTACTTCAGCCTCATCTGAATCAACCTCCAGAAGACTTTATTAAAAACCTTTCTGAACTCCCAGATGCTTCAAGAATGATAACATTTCAAGATGGCGATTTTGGTTCTTCTTATGTTAATAACGAAGATGAAAACGGAATCGAAATCATTAACCCGGATGAAGGTTTTAAGGTCACAGTAGAAAAGATCACAAAAAAATATACCTTTGTTGACCCTGTATCAGACTTTGCTATTGAAATGAACGATTTGATGGAATTCCTAAAAAAATATTATGACGATGAAGGTTGTCAAAGTCCAAGAGAAGAAGTAAGAGTTCATGAACATATAGACTGGCCTTTGCCTGCACCAGCTCCAGAACCTCCTGCAGCAGTGCCAGGTGGAACATGGGTCTGGCATGAAGGAACACCAGGATATCCTCCAGAAGATCCAACATACATACATAAAGGCGGAAACGATGTTGATATTAATCCGCCAACAGGTGGTACCAGCGGATTTGAACCTACTATTCCAGGCGACTTAGATGGTGGTAAAAAAGATTGGGAAAATCCAGGATTACCAGCAACAGAAGGTAAAGACGGCGGTGAAAACTCTGACAGCGATGAAGGTGAAAATTCATCAATCCAATTATGTGACTGTAATTCTGGCGATTGCAGTATTTGTAATCCTTCATCAAGTAAAGACAAGTTTAAAATGAATAAAAATACAAAATGGGACGCAGTTCCAGGAAAACCAGGAAAAGATCCAACACAAGGTCATTATACCTGGGAACCAGATCCTCCTGCTCCAGAACCCGGTTCAGAAGGCAGTTCTGACACTCCTGGCGGTGCTAGCGGCGGTGGAAACGGTGATGATGGACAATCTGGAGGCAGTTCTGGTGGCGGTGGCACACCTGGTTATGGCACACCCGGCAGTGGAGGCGGTGGTGATGGAGGTAGCCCAAGTGCACCATCAGGCCCACCTCCAAGATATTCAAGTGGATGCTGCTAAGTAATATAAAAAATATATTTAAGGTAAGATTACATATTGAAATCTTACCTTAAATTTTTTTAGATTTAACCAATAATTTGATTAGACTTGACTTTTAGAAGTATAAAAGATATAAAATTATTATCAAATTTTAAGGGAAGCAGTGATAAAATGCATCTAACACAAAAAGACTTTGAAATACAGTCACTTGGCGAATGTAAGTTTGAATCCCCATTAAAATTATCTACTGTTGATGGTGACAACCTTACAAACTATGTTAAAGAAGATGAAAGAATTCTTTATTCTTGTTATCTGAAAGATATACAAGAAGATATAAAAGAAGGCCGAGACCCTTTATCTTTTGAAAAAGCCGGCCCACGTAAAAAAATATTCTTTAACCCATCTGAAACTAAGGCCGCTATTGTAACCTGCGGAGGCCTTTGTCCTGGTATAAATGACGTTGTTCGCGGATTAGTTATGAATCTGCATTACCAGTATGGTATAAAAAGTATATATGGTTTTAAATATGGCTATTTAGGTTTAATTAGAGAATCAGGTTTAACACCTACTGTTTTAAGACCAGATTACATTTCTGAAATCCATGAACAGGGCGGTAGCATTCTTGGTTCTTCCAGAGGAAACCAAGATGTAGCTAAGATTGTCGATAGATTAATGGATTTTGATATTAATATTCTTTTTACTATTGGCGGAGACGGTACTTTAAGAGGCGCCAAAGAAATCACAGAAGAAATAAATAAAAGAGGTTTACCAATAGCAGTAGTAGGTGTACCTAAGACTATTGATAACGATATAGGTTTCTTAGAAAGAACTTTTGGTTTTGAAACAGCCTGTTCTAATGCAGTTGAAGCTATTAGAGGCGCACATGCTGAAGCAAAAGGTTATCAAAATGGCGTAGGTCTAGTAAGATTAATGGGAAGACAGTCTGGTTCTATAGCAGCACATGCATCAATTGCATCACAGGATGTCAATTTCTGCCTGATTCCAGAGATGGATTTTGATTTAGAAGGTGAAAAAGGCTTCTATCATCATCTTTTGGAAAGAGTTAAAAGAAAAGGTCATGCTGTTGTAGTTGTAGCAGAAGGTTTAGGGGAAAAATTCTGCAAAACAGATGAAAAAGATGCTTCAGGAAATACAAAGAGCGGAGATATAGGTCCATTCTTAAAAGCTGGAATAATCAAATATTTTAAAGATAATAATACTCCTCTAAGTATGAAGTATATTGACCCAAGTTATATGATTAGAAGTTCACCAGCAATTCCATCTGATAGCGTTTTCTGTAATCAGCTTGCGCAGCATGCTGTTCATGCTGCTATGGCAGGTAAAACTGGTTGTGTCGCCGGAATTTGGAGCAATTCATTTACCTATGTTCCAATAGATATTGCAATTCGTAGCAGAAAATTCGTCGATATGGAAAGTCAATTATGGCTTAATGTGCTTGAAGCAACTGGACAGCCAAAATTTATGCTTAACGACAAATAAAAATCTTATAGAAACCTACCTTTGGTAGGTTTTTATTTTAAAAGGAATATATATGCAAGTATTAGAGAAAAATCAGGAAATTATTAATTTAGCAAACGAAGCATTTGATCATAATGACTTTTTTAAACCTTTAAGTGCTACTCAAAGAATGCAGATTATTACCAAAGCTGCTGTTTTTGAAAAATATAATGATGGTGAATATGTTGTAAAAGCAGGTGATCCATCAGATTTCTTATTTCTAATTATAAAAGGAACGATTTCAGTATTAGTTGGTGATGGAGACGAACAATTTGAAGTAAGCCGTTTAAATGTGGCTCAAATGCTTGGAGAAATGGCTGTAATTCTAGAAGATAAAAGAACAGCATCCTGTATGGCTTCAGGAGAATTAATAATATTAAAACTTGCAAATGTTGTATTTAAAAAGGTATTAGGAGCCATCCCCGAAGCCAGTCTTTCTATGATGAAAATACTCTGTGAGAGATTGAAAAAGGCTTCCAGACCACCTATACATAGAGATATGACAGCTAATGCGCCAATACCGCCTATTGAAGTATTAAATCTTTTACCTTTAGCTTTTATGCAGCGTCATAGAGTTATTCCAGTAAAAAAACGTGATAATATTTTAATTCTTGGCTATTGCGACCATTTGGATGATAGCTTGAAACAAAATATAGAAAGAATGATACCTGCCTTAACTATAGAACCAGCATTAATGGATGTAGCATTCTATAATAAAGTAATGCAGAGTTATTCAGGCGAGTTAGTAAATAAAGACTCTACGGGTTCAGGAGTAAAAAACATAGATGACCTATTGAAACGACTTGTTCAAGAAGGAGGTTCAGACCTTCATCTTTCTGCTGGTCAAAAACCTAGATGGAGAATAGACGGTGTTATTCGAGTTATCGCAGGTTTTAACGAATTTTCTGAAAATGAAGTTTTTGATCTATTAAAGCCAATAATGAGAAAATCTTCAATAGATAATTTTGAAAAAACAGGTGACGAAGATTTCGCTTATTCCATGGATGAGCAATCTAGATTCAGAATAAATCTATTAAGAGATAATTATGGTGCCAGTGCGGTTTTTCGTCATATTCCAAACACTATTTTCTCTCTTCAGGATTTAGGAATGCCCGATATATTAAGAAAATGGGCTGAAATGCCAAAAGGATTAATATTAGTAACTGGACCTACAGGCAGCGGAAAAAGTACCACACTCGCTGCCATGATTGATCACATAAATAAAACAAGAGAATGCCATATATTAACTATAGAAGACCCAATAGAATTTGTACATAAAAGTAAATCTTCGCTAGTAAATCAACGTGAAGTCAGTGTACATACCGCAAGTTTTGCCAGAGCATTAAAAGCTGCATTACGTGAAGATCCAGACGTAGTGTTAGTAGGAGAAATGCGAGATCTCGAAACTATTTCAATGGCAGTAGAAACAGCTAACACAGGCCATTTGGTATTAGCTACTCTACACACTTCTACTGCAATGAGTACAGTTAATAGAATCGTAGACCAATATCCTGCCGAATCACAGGAACAAATAAGAACTGCATTAGCAGACAATCTAATAGGAGTCTGCTGCCAGACATTATGTAAGAAAATCGGCGGCGGAAGAGTAGCTGCATTGGAAATCTTGGCTATGGATTATGGTATGAGCAATATGATTAGAGAAGGCAAAACTCATATGCTTGCAAGTGCTATGATTACTGGGCAAGCCAAGGGCAATAGAATACTGAATGATGATTTAGTTCGATTGATAAAATGTGGAAAAATCACAAAAGAAGAAGCAAAATCCCATTCTGTTGATCTCGCTGATCTAGCTAGAAAAATTTCTATTTAAAACTAGAAATAGAAGAGGGGTTGAAAAAAATTCAACCCCTCTTTTTTATTTCTAATTACTTTTCTTCTTGTGTAACAACATTTTCCCAATCAGAAGGAGGTGGAACAAGTAAGAAACCTTTTATCTTCGAATATAGAAGCTTAGCAGGCAAATCATTTTCATGATCTCTTAAATAAACGCCAAGTACTTTTTCTGCTTGTTGAAAATCTCTTTCATTTAGTAATTTATCTGCTGTTTCATAGGCTTCTTTTGCTTTCATAGCAGCATCAATTTCACTGGAAGAATCGGTAATTTTATCTGATAATAATTCATAAACGTTAGTATATACACTCTTACCAATAGCTTTTAAACGAGCAACTTTTCTTGATATTACAGATTTTTCAGCAAGCAAAGCGGTTTCTTCGCTAACCAGAATTGATGAACTAAATATTTTATTAGCAGCTTCAAGTCTGGCAGCCAGGTTAACATTATCTCCAATAACCGTATAGTCAAATCTCATAGTTGACCCCATGTTACCAACAACAACAACGCCTGTGTTTATACCAATTCTTACACGCATCTGGGGTTTACCTTCACGGTGCCATTTTCCTCTAAGCTGATTAAGAACTTTCTGATTTTTCAAAGCACAACGACATGCTCTTGTTGCATGGTCACTCTGATCTACTGGAGCACCAAATACAGCCATTATAGCATCACCTTCGTATTTATCAAGCAAGCCGTTAAACTCAAAAATAATATCTGTCATTGCAGTCAAATATTCATTAAGCAAACTGACAACATCTAAGGGTGACATACCTTCAGCCAAAGATGTAAATCCTTCAATATCTGAAAAGAAAATAGTAAGATTTCTTTCTTCGCCATGAAGATTAAGTTTTTTGGGGTCTTTTAAAATTTCATTAACAACAGATGCTGTCACATAATGCTGGAAAGCAGATTTAATATGCTTCTTTTCAGAATATTCAACATAATATCTTCTGCCAATCATAAACATAAATGATAATGTTGCGGCAGAAATAGGACAAACAATTTCAAAAACAACATTGTATTGCATCAATAAAGTCAAAGAAACAATAATTAATATTAAGTTAAGAATAAAAGTAACTATCAAAGAAAGAGTAGGGGAAGCAAATGTAAAAACAAAATAGAGTGAAACAAGTATTAACAAAGTTAATGCTAAAGTCACAAGTTTATTATTAGGTGTCAGATAACCTTTTTCTAAAAGGTTGCTTATTGCCAATGCATTCATTATAGGAGAGAACTGATCACCGTTAGTAGGAGAATAAAGTAATTCTTCTGTCAAAGAATTGCCCGGACCAATAATAACCAGTTTATTTTCAATTTCAGATGCAGGAATATTATTATTATATAAATCAAAAAATGAAAATCTTCTAAATCTTAAAGGTTTATCATAATTCAAAAGCATGAATTCAGAATTTATCAACTTAACTATTTTTTCATTTTTAACGTTCAAATATCCATTATCAAAAGAGATATCATTTAAATCAATATCTTTAAATTTCGCCCATAATTTGGTTTGGAAAGAAAGATTTACCTTACCATCAGTTGAATTCAATACTAAAGAGATGCTTCTAATAGCTTTATCTATAATATTTTTAAAGTAACTTGGTGCTGAATATTTTACAAGACCAGCAAAAGGAGGAGTTTGGGTCAGATCATCATTACGAAATGCTTTTATAACTATATTACCATTAAAAGCCTTAACAGCATCAACTAAGTTTCTATCCTGAGAATCTGTTGTTTGGGCAGTAAAAAGCATATCCAAACCTACAGTTTTAGGATTTAAATCATTTAAAATATTCAAAGCTTTGGCGTAAACATTTCTATCATTTTCAAATAAGCCTTTTACACCAAGAATAGACTTGTCATCAACAATAATTAAAACAATATCTTTATTATAACTTCTAACAGGGAATAATTTTTTTAATATGTTATTTTTATTCTCTAATCTGCTTACACCAATTCTAAATTTTTGCCAAAAATCCTGTATCCAGCAATCAATGTTCGAACATAAATTAGAGTAAACTAATAAGACAAAAAATAAGCCAACAAAAACAAGGATAGATAATA
>ONIU01000130.1 GCA_900317935.1 uncultured bacterium | reverse complement strand
GCAAATCTGTTGTCAGAAGAACTGACCAAATTAGAAAATAAATTAAACCCCAAAACTAATGAGGCAAAACAATGAACGAATCGACCATTTTTATCATAGCAATGGCCTGTTATCTAATCGCATTTTTCCTATATTGCGTTTATTTCAGCACAAATAAGGATAAAATTTATAAAATCGCAAGAATAGCCAATTGGATAGGCGCAATCAGCGCAATTATAGCACTTGGGCTTCGTTGGAACGAAGCAGGCTACCCTCCGCTCTCCAACATGTATGAATCAATGGTTACCCTATCAACCTTTATGGTTTTAAGCGGTATTATTTTTACAATCAAACATCCTTTGGCCTTTTTGGAAGCAGGTTCAAGTGTTTTTGCAGTAATGATGATAGGTATTTCTTCATTATTTCCAAGAGAAATAAAGCCTTTGATAGCCCCGCTTCAGTCTAACTGGCTTTATGTTCATGTTTCACTGGCTTTTCTTGGGGAATCATGTTTTGCAGTAGCTTTTATTTTAAGCTATATGTACTGCCTAAGACGAATATTAGGCAATTCAGCTGGCAAAACCACTTTTGAAAACAAAGCGGAAAAAATAGCCTGTTATATTGTTACAGTAGGCTTACCTATTATTTTTATCGCAGGAATGATTCTTCTTGCCTTAACTTTAAAAGAAAACCCCAAATATGTTAATAAATGGCAAAACATTGTCTATTGGCTTATTTGCCCTGCCATAGTCACCTCTATAGTTCTTTCTATTATGACTTACCTTTTCAGAGGAGCTATTGGCAAAGGTGCTGAAAAATGGCTACCAGAAGATTCTGTTCTGGATAACCTGACATACCGCGCCATTGCCCTTGGCTATCCTTTATATACAGTCGGAGGACTTGTATTTGGAATGATTTGGGCCAATAAAGCCTGGGGTAGATACTGGGGCTGGGACCCAAAAGAAACCTGGGCTCTGGTTACATTTTTAGTTTATTCCGTATATCTGCATGTAAGATTATCACGCGGTTGGAGTGGAATCTGGACGGCATGCCTAGCTGTAGCAGGTTTTTCGGTAACATTGTTTACTTTGTTTGCAGTTAACTTCCTTATCAGCGGACTTCATTCCTATATTTAACTTTTATCAGACAAAGTCTATTTTTACCTATGCCCTTGGCAACTTTTGCAAAGTTGAGAATGAATTAGTATTATGCTATAATAAAAATAAATAATTATTTATTTTTATTATTAGGTGCCTAAAATTGCCTTGCGAAACTAAATTTGAATTTATATTACAATTTGAAAGAATTCTTGGAGAAATGAAAAGCAAGAATTCTGAAACCTATGGGCGCAATATTCAGTTTTTGAGTGTTGAACCCATAGAAGCAGTACGGCCAATTTTAAAAAAGTTTTTTCCATCCGATTCTGCTTTAATAGATACTTTAGTTCGCAAAGATATAGACTTGATGTTAATGCGTATATTACGCTCAGAAATTATCGGCCTTCAGGCTGATGGTGAAAAACTAGTCAGAAAAGCTAGAGATATAGTATCAAAATTCGGGTTTCTTCCCCCAGTAGCATTCTTCTATGACTATAACGGCGCAGAACTCTATGAATCAATGCTTGATACCATTTATAGAATTCTAAAAAAACATGGAAAACCACAAGGGCTTTCCGAACTTTGGCACAGATTTTCCGCTCCATTAATAGCCAGTTTCGAATTAAAAAACGTTTTCAACAAAGAACTTCTGTTTAAAATCAGACAACGTTTAAAAAATTATCTCGAAAAAGATAAAAGATTTTACATAGATGCAAGAAGCCCTAAAAAACTTTATATTGGCTTGGCCGAATGGGAAAAATCTTTTAATTTATACGAAAACTAGGCGGTCATCTTGGCATTATTAAGTAACAAAAATTTAAGTGAACGCAGTTTTACTCTCTTTTACTGCTTTTGGCTGGCCGCAATAGGTTTTATTACAGTAATGCTGCACAATTCTGAACTGGGTGTTATAGCTGTATTTATCATGCTAGGCATTCTAACAGTAGTAATAAGACACAGCATAAAAGAAAAGAATTCACTTCAAATGGTCTGTAATTTTTATGAAAAGGCTCACAGATTAAACGATTTAGAAATGCTACAATCTGAACCTGGTTATAAAAAGATTCTTAGTGCGGTAGCCGAACTAGGCGGCTTCGACTGGATAGTTCTTTTCATGCTAGACGAAAAAAAGAATTCATTTGTAGCTACCGATGCTGTTGGAATAAAAATAAACTCATTTGGCAATATCAAATTCGAACAGTTAATGAAAGATTCTGAAGACAAAGAAACAGACCCGTTAAAACTATCTTTCCGCCTTTTACATCATGTTTTTCATGAATACGATTTTAAAGGTGCCTTAGCAGGAGCCACTCTTTCACATGATAATCTTTTTTATGGCTGTCTGCTGGTTGGAAGATATGATGACGAAAAAATACTGACTTCAGAAGATAATTTCAAACTAGATCTGCTTTCTGACCAGGTTGCTATCTGTCTTCACAATTATCAGATGCAAAAAGAACTAGAACATAAAGCTAATGAACTGGCAGAACGTCAGGCATCTATTCAGCGCGAACTTGAAATGGCACGAATTGTTCAAGAAGGAGCCATGCCACGAACCCAGCCTGACATGAAAGGGCTGAAAATAGCAACATTCATAAAACCTGCAAGATTTGTCGGCGGTGATTTTATTCGCTACATTTACGGGAACAATCCCAAACAGCTAGCTTTCTTAATCGGAGATGTCTGCGGAAAAGGCGTTCCTGCTTCCCTTGTAATGTCGGTAGTTTATTGTTTATTCAAAGAAAAAGGCAGCGTAGAAAGCAACCCTGCAGAGTTAATGAGGTCGGTAAACTTATCTTTAAAGGAATTTCTTGGAGCAGGTTCCCACTTCAATTCAACAGCTCTCTGGGGAGTTTTTGATTTAGAAAAAATGACTTTTAAATATGCAAACGCTGGTCATGACTTTCCGCTACAATACTGTACCACTAGCAAAGCTATTGCAGAACTGCCTTCTACAGGAACTCTACTCGGCATATTTGCAGAAAGCGACTACGAAAGTAAAACAATAAACATAGAACATGGAGATAAAATAATCTTTTATTCAGACGGCTTAATAGACTTCTTTGAAGCAAAAGAAAACTGTAACGACGGTTATAAATACCTTATTGATTTCTTTAAGCTTCGCCAGGATAAAACAGCAGACGAAATAATCAAAGAAATATCCGATTTGGTAGAAAACAATCCATCTGCAATAAAAGATGATATTACAGCATCAGTTGTCGCTATAGAATAGCTTAATTAATATTTAATAGTTTTTTATTATTAAACCTGTGATGAAAAATTATTAACAAAAAAGGGATAAAATGAAAAAGAAAACAACTATATCTGAAATACTTTTATATATTTATTTAACCGGAGCCGTGCTTTTTATTTTTTTAGGCCCTGTAGTTCAAAGAGTTGGGGGTGTAGGATACGGTTCAAAACGAAAATCATGTTACTCAAACCTCAGGATAATTCAAGGTGCCGTAGAAATGTATAATATGGATGTAAAAACAATGATGAACAGGTTAGACCAGAGACCTCTACGAGAAGGTAAATACTTAAAAGCAACAGAAGATATAGTCTGTCCAGACAAAGAAATCGGAGGAACCTATTCCGGAGAAAATCTTACAGAAGATGCAGAAATCATTTGTTCATATCACGGTGGTATGATTGTAGCGGGGCCATATGACGGAGATTCTAATATAAAAAAAACGAGGAAACTAATAGAATATGAAAGGAAAAAATATATGTCTGAGTGTTTAAATAGAATTCCTTATGCCTTGTTCTGGCCTTTATTTTCATACCCAGACGCTTTAACAACATATTGTAAATAATAACATTACAAATAAAGACAAAATAAAAAGACATTCTTTTTGAAGAGCTTTTTATTTTGCTTATAAATTATTTATTTTGTTTTTCTATATTAGCATATGCAACTTTGATGACTGGTCTAACACCGTTATAAAACTTTGCATTAGTAGTGTGAAAAAAGCCATTTTCATCACAAAAAGTATATTCCATTTCACATTTTCCATTAGACAAACTTCTCATTCCATTATGTTGGTTAATCCAGTATCCAGAAGGCCAATAAACAAAACTTGAAAATTTATCTACTTTTTCGTTTGAAGTAAGAACATTTGGTTGGTTGCAATTTAAGAAGTTACTGTATTCATACCATTTATCCTTACTTGTTAAAATAAATGGTTTTCCATAATAATCAATATAATCTTGGGCTGCTTCATCGTTTGGAACAGCATACGCCCGTAGCCAAAAGTTATCTATAAGATCGCTATAGTCATCTAAAACAGGAATTACAACATAATCACCTTCGTATTCCTCCGCATACCAATCAGATCCAATTTTGCCCATTCGCCTTTTTTCGTCCTCATTAAAAGCCATATTATAGAAATCATTGTTCAACCAGGAACAAAGTGTGCTATTTTGCCAAATAAACATTTCGTTAGTAGTATCGAATGGTTTATGAGCTAAAACATACTTACTTAAAAGAATAATTTCTTTGCCGGTATCTCTTAAAACAATCCATTCTATTGGTTCCTGGCCATTTTCTTTATTTCCATCCTGTTCATATTTTCCAAAGAAAAAGACATCTCCATGTTTAAATTCGTTTTTCTTTTCTGCTAAATTCTTTTTACATTCATCTAACTCTTCGTTAGAGTATTTTTCGCCTTCTATAGCTGTAGTAAAATAATTATAGGCTAAAAGATATTTGCCATTTACATAGGCTTTTTTTGCCAAATCCTGAAAATATTTCTTTGAAGCCTTATTTATTTCTTTTGAATCGGATAAGCCCAAGTCATTAAAATATTGAACAGCATTTATTGTTATATCTCTTTTATTGTCTGCTTTTTTATTACCACCGAAATATCTAGGCAAAGCTTTGAAATTCTCGATATCCATAAACTGTGTAATATTCAGCCCAACTTGATGAATTTCATCAATCTCGCTAATATATTTGCATTTACTTTGAATATGCGGAGTGCGATAGCCTTTAGGGGTATTGAGTTGTTTTACAGGTTTTATTTTTTGAGGTTGTTTTATTATTTCAACTTCTATTTGCTTATTATCACCATTAGTAGAAAAAACATTTTCAGCCATCAAAGGTATCTGCGCTAAATTAAAACAAATAAAACATAATAAAGTTTTACCAAATAAATTCATAGAAATTCCTCTTAATTACAAGAATAATTAACGACCAATAAGTCCTAACAGAACATTTCACTACTAACAACAGAAAAGAAATACAATTATTATTATAGAATTATTTAAGTTTTTAGCAATATCTAAAAAACTTATAATTTACTCAATTTTCCCACTTCAAAATCATTATGAAACAAAGATTTAATCAATTATCTATTGTAAAAAAATATAGGTATTTACTTTGTTTGATGTTTATAAAAACTTGTTCCCCTTTTTAAGGGGAGATGTTGAGCGTAAGCGAAACATAAGGCACAGGATGTGCCTATGCAAGCGAGTAATAGGAGGTCAACGAGTCGCAGAGAGATTTTTTATAAATAATTATTAAAAATCCCCCTGTCATTCTTGCGAATGACATCCCCCTTTAAAAAAGAGGGCAATCTATTTGACAAACTATGTACATAATGATATTTTTAAAACCTACCTAATCAGTAGGAATTTATAAAATTAAATTTAATTATTATATGCAAAGGTTTGGCATGGATAAAGTGTATAAAGAAATAGAATCAGCCTTGATTCATGGCGGTATTTACGGCGATAAGACAACAGGATCTGTTAATGTTCCTATTTATCAGACTTCAACTTATGAACAATTAGCCTTAGGTAAAAATACAGGTTGGGAATACTCTAGAACAGGCAATCCTACTAGAGCAGCCTTAGAAGCACTCATTGCAGAATTAGAAAAAGGTGTTGCTGGTTTTGCATTTGGCTCTGGAATGGCAGCTATTACAGCGGTATTGAGCTTATTCAAATCAGGCGATAAAATAATTATTTCAAGCAATGTGTATGGTGGAACTTTCAGAGTTTTAGATAAAGTCTTCAAGAATTTTGAAATAAAATATTCGATAGAAGATACTACAAATTTGGAAAAGCTAGAAAAAAGCCTTTCGCCAGACGTTAAGGCAATTTTAATAGAAAGTCCTGCAAATCCGTTATTAACAATCACAGACATAGCCAAAGTCTCAGAATTAGCGAAAAAGCACAACATTTTATCTATAGTTGACAATACGTTCATGACTCCATATTTGCAACAGCCGATTACACTTGGAGCAGATATAGTTATACACAGTGCCACAAAATATTTAGGCGGTCACAGCGACCTGGTTGCTGGCTTAGTTGTTGTAAACAGCGATAAATTAGCCGAAAAATTGGCTTTCATACAAAATGCTACAGGCGGAATACTAGGGCCTTTTGATTCCTTTTTACTTATCAGAGGAATAAAAACTCTAGGCGTAAGAATGGATAGACATGTTGATAATGCTGAAAAGCTAGCAAATTATCTATTAAATCATCCTTTAGTAAAAAATGTCTATTATCCAGGTCTTGCAAGTGCACAGGGTTACGAAGTAAATAAATCTCAAGCTAAAAATGGCGGAGCAATGATTTCCTTCGAATTAAAAGAAAATTGCAATATAAAAACCTTTTTTTCTGAACTTAAATTAATTGCTCTTGCAGAAAGCCTAGGCGGTGTAGAAAGCCTAGTCTGCCACCCTGCCACAATGACACACGCTTCTATTCCCTATGAAATCAGACAGAAAGTTGGCATTACTGATGGTTTAATCAGACTTTCTGTTGGAATTGAAAATGTAAATGACCTTCAAAACGACCTTGAACAAGCCATATCTAAAAGTGAGGAAAAATAAATGACTCTTTATCATTCAATGCATGAATTAATCGGGAATACTCCTATTGTCGAACTAACCAATTTGAATTTACCAGAAAATACACATATTTTTGCTAAGCTAGAATTATTTAATCCTGCTGGAAGCGTAAAAGATAGAACAGGCAAATATATGATAGCTGATGCAGAAAAAAGAGGAATTTTAAAACCTAATGGTACCATTATTGAAGCAACAGCAGGAAATACTGGTCTTGGTATTGCTTTCGCAGCTTTGAATAAGGGCTATAGAATTATTTTTGTTGTTCCAACTAAGTTTTCTATGGAAAAACAGACTTTAATGCGTGCTTTGGGAGCAGAAATAATCAATACTCCTAGAGAAGAAGGTATGCTAGGCGCTGATGCAAAGGCTAAAGAACTTTGTGAACAAATTCCAAACGCAATTTCATTAAAACAGTTTGAAAATATGTCTAATCCACAAGCTCATTATGAAACTACTGGTCCAGAAATATATAAAGATTTAGATGGGAAAATAGATTATGTTGTTGCTGGAGCTGGCAGTGGCGGTACTTATTCAGGTGTTTTAAAATATTTAAAGGAAAAGAATAAGAAAATTGTTGGAGTGTTAGCTGACCCTGTTGGTTCAACTATGGGTGGTGGTGAACATGCTGATTACAATCTTGAAGGCATAGGCAACGACTTTATTGCTGCAACAATGGATATGTCACTTGTTGATAAAGTAATCAAGATTAATGATGAAGAAGCCTTTAACGGAGCAAGAAAATTAGTTCGTAAGGAAGGTATCTTCGCTGGTTCATCAGCAGGTGCGGACTAATAAGTTCTGGTGCTAGAGGAAATATAGTAATTATTCTTCCAGACAGAGGCGACAGATATTTCAGCAAACATTTGTATGAGTAATGCAATAAATAGAAATCAAAACCACCGCCTAATTATTTAAAATTAGGCGGTGGTTTGTATATAACGAGTTCTTTAAGCAACAGATACTGCTATGTATGGTATAATATAAATAAATAATTCTGAGTCATACAGAAAATATAGTTTTGGAGCTAAATAATCAATTTAATTATTTTCTTAGTTTATTGGAACTAGAGCCACTCTGAAACCTACATATTCATATTGGCTATCTGGGTAATAGTAACATCTTGCTGCTGAGCGGCAGCCGCAATTATCATTCCCGTAGCTTCCACCTCTGAACATTGTTATAAGGTTTTCAGCATTGTTGCAAACCGGGTCTGTCACTTCTGTTTCAGGATACCAGTTATAATAATCCTTTACCCATTCCCAAACATTGCCGTGCATATCGTAGATACCCCAGGCATTAGGCTTTTTCTGACCAACCGAATGAGTTTCATCCTTTGAGTTTTTGTCATACCAAGCAACTTCATCAACATTCGGACAAGCTTCATTTCTAGAAGTTATGTTCTTCCCACTATTCAATGAAGTAGTAGTTCCGGCTCTGCATGCATATTCCCACTGTGCTTCTGTAGGCAAGTCGAATTTATATCCTTTTGGAATATATTTTTCATACTTCATGTTTAGAATTTCACAAAAATCCTGCGCTTCTTTCCAACTAACCTTTTCAACTGGCTTTGAGGTTCCTTTAAAGTGAGAAGGATTATAACCAATTATAGCTTCATACTGCTTTTGAGTGATTTCGTATTTGCTTATTTTAAAAGGTTTGGAAATATTAACCTTATGATATATTTCATCGGTATATTTGCCAATTTCGTTTTCTGGGCTGCCCATCATAAAACTTCCAGCGGGGCAGTCGATCATTTCAAGATTTATTTCTTTTATAGTAAAAACCTGTTTGGTATTATTTTTCTTTGATTTATTGTTTTTGGGAGGATTTGCAGCATCTGTAGCAACAATAGAAGAAAAAAGAAAAACCGATAAAATAACGGTCAAAAATTTATTAATTTTCATGAAAATTTCCGTCCTGTCTCGAGGTTTTAATTGATTTAAGCATTCCGACTTTAACGGCTGCGGACCAGCGAATGATTTTCACATTTCTTCCCTTAAATCTTAAATAAAGGTTATCATAGTAAAATAAAAAAGTAAATTATATTAGCTGTTAATAACCAAGGCAAACGCAAAGTTTTACTTTTATTTATGAAGCTTTATTTATAATTGTATTTTGTAATATGTAGCGTCTTCCAGACGCATTATTTTTATATTCTATACCTAGGGCGTTTTCAACGCCCT
>ONIU01000072.1:15883-20321 GCA_900317935.1 uncultured bacterium | reverse complement strand
ACAATTGCTGTATTTGCACTATCAGCTATATCTCTTTACAGCAATAAAGATTTGAAAGCCAGCGAACAAACACTGACTGCAAAAATATAATATGAGGAAGCAGGGCAGATTAATAAATGGAAGAATTTGAAAAACAAGTTTTTTATTTATTTTCGGAACATTCCATAAATATAGAACCAGGAGCTATTCTTCCTTGGTTTGTAACTTTGATAATTGCTGTGCCTGTTATTTATCACTCTCGGAAGTTAACTACTGACTGCAAAACCAAAGGGCAAGCTACGCTTGAATTAATTTATGAAAAGCTTGTTGACCTCATGAGCGAAATCACAGGCAAAGAATATGCAGAAGAGCTTATGCCTATTCTTTCGGTAATATTCATTTATATATTTGCATCAAACATATTGGGTTTAATTCCTGGTTTTCAGTCCCCGACAAGTTTCTTTTCAAACTGCCTTGGTATGGCTTTGATTACCTTCATTTATACAAATTATCTAGGAATAAAGCGTAATGGCTTCGAATATATAAAGCACTTCACAGGCAATATATGGTGGATGACACCGATAATGCTGCCTATACACCTTATTGGAGAGATTTCCCACCCAATAAGCCTTACCCTAAGACTTTTCGGGAACATTATGGGGGAAGATACTGTTATTATAGTATTAACAACAGCAATGTGCCCTATTTTACTGCCAATACCGATGATGTGTATGGCAATTTTTTCAGGCTTTTTGCAAGCCTTGGTCTTCACAATTCTTAGTGGAGTATATTTTTCAAGTGCTCTTGCAGAAGCGCACTGATTTGGAGGTTATAAATTCATGAATGGTGAAATAATTGCTTCATTAACCCAAAATATAGCAACTGCAACACCAGAAGTTTTAAATGCTACTGCCGAGATAGTAAAAGCAACAACAAACAGCACTCCTTATATTTTGTTTGCGGTTGCAGCTTGTATGGCTATTGGTGCTTCAACTTGTGCAATTGCACAAGGAAGAGTTATAGAAAAAGTTGCTGAAAGCATTGCAAGACAGCCTGAGGCTGCCAGTGATTTGCGTGGTTCCATGATTATAGGTCTTGCTATGGTTGAATCTATGGCAATTTATTGTTTACTTATCGCTATATTACTATTATTGAAAGCATAATATGTTTGAAGTAAAAATTTGGGTTCTGATTTCTCAGACCATAAACTTTTTTGTTCTGTTTTGGATACTGAACAAATTTCTGTTTAAACCAATAGGCAAAGTCATAGAAGATCGCCGAGAAGAAATTCTGCGAATAAAAAAAGAAACAGAAACAGCTTTTGACGATGCAAAGGTTTTGAAAGAAAAATGCCAAGAACGCTTGGATAACATAAAAACAGAAATGGATGAGTTAAAGCGTCAAAAGCTTTTGGAAACGGAAGATTCTGTTGCCAAAGTAATTGTTAATGCCAAAAACAAAGCAGAAACAATGAAAGAAGAAGCAGAGCTTGAAATTCTTCTTGAAAAACAAAGAGCCTGGATTCAGATGAGGGAAGACGTTGTCCAGCTTGCCACAGAAGCTGCAGAAAGAATCATTGGAGAATCTCTTAGTGATGAAATGCACCGTAAGCTTATTAACAAATCTATAGAAAAGCTAGACAAAGATTTACCAGATTCCAAAGAAGAAACAAAAGAAACCAAAACCGAACTTCCAAAAGAATACGCGCAAAGCTTTTTTGCCAAGATAGACGAAAAAGACTTGAAACCGATTTATGCTGATCTCAGAGCTTTTGTTAAGATTTATAACGAAAACACTGAACTGCATGAAATCATGGATAGTCCTACAATAGAACCAGAAAAGAAGCTGGCTCTAATCAATAAAGTTTTTGCAAGTAGCATAGAAAAAGAAGTTATGGAATTCGTTACTTCTCTAATCAACGAAAAACGAACCCATATTCTTAATAAAATAGCCGAAGAAGCAGATTTGATGTATCATGACAGAAAATGCATCAAAGGAATCCGTGTAAGAACCAAAATTCCTCTTACAAATTCCGAATTAACAAAACTTCAGAATGTATTAAAAAAGAAGTTTGGAACATTGGAAATTGAAGAAGTAGTAGACACAAATATGGTTGGCGGTTTGATTATTCAGCTTGACGACCTGATTGTTGATGATTCCATAGATTTAAGAGTTAAACAGCTACGAGAATCTATGGCTAAAGTTAAAGATACTTGGAAACAGCAGATAGCTGATGCTCCAAGTCTTGCAATTATCTAGGGAGCAGGTTCATGACAATCAGACCATCAGAAATCTTATCTGTTCTAAAGCACGAAATAGATAACATTTCAGTAAATACCAAGTCAATAGAAGCTGGCAGCGTCATCCAGGTCGGAGACGGTGTTGCTCGCATTCAGGGCCTTCCCAAAGCCATGGCCGGCGATCTTGTAGAATTTCAGAATGGCACAAAAGGCTATATCTTAAACCTTGAAGAAGATAACATCGGTTGTCTGCTTCTTGGCTCTGATGAAGATATTCATGAAGGCGACATCGTTACAGATACAGGGAAAATTCTTTCTGTTCCTGTCGGGCCAGAACTTCTTGGCAGAGTTGTCGATGCCTTAGGTACCCCAATAGATGGCAAAGGCGATATTGTTACAAAAGAAACAAGAAATGTCGAAAGCCCAAGCCCTGGTATTATCTATCGTCAGCCAGTCACTGTTCCTCTTCAGACAGGTATTCAAGCTATAGACGCATTAATTCCTATCGGCCGTGGTCAGCGTGAACTAATTATCGGAGACCGTCAGACAGGTAAAACCTCAATAGCCATAGATACAATAATCAATCAGAAAGACAAAAACTGCTTCTGTGTTTATGTTGCTATCGGGCAGAAAATGTCTACAATCAGCCAGATTATAGATGTTTTAAAAAAATACGATGCGTTGAAAAACACAATAGTAGTTGTTGCTTCAGCCTCTGATACAGCAGCTATGCAATATATTGCTCCATTTGCCGGCTGTGCTATGGGCGAATACTTCAGAGATAGAGGTCAAGACGTTCTCTGCGTCTACGATGACCTAAGTAAGCATGCAGTCGCTTATAGACAGGTTTCTCTGCTTCTCAGACGTCCTCCTGGACGTGAAGCTTTTCCGGCAGACATCTTCTATCTGCATTCCAGACTTTTGGAAAGAGCAGCGAGACTTTCTCCTGAATTAGGCGGAGGCTCTCTTACTGCTTTGCCTATAATAGAAACGCAAGCTGGTGACGCTTCTGCTTATATTCCAACCAATGTAATTTCTATTACAGACGGTCAGATTATTCTAGAAGCTACCCTCTTTAACTCAGGTGTTAGACCAGCAATTAATGCCGGGCTTTCAGTATCAAGAGTCGGTGGCAGCGCTCAAGTCAGTGCTATGAAAAAGATTGCAGGTCCTTTAAGACTTGAATTAGCTCAATATAGAGAGCTTGCAGCTTTTTCACAATTCTCTAAAGATTTGGATAAAGCCACACAGAACCAACTCAGCAGAGGTGAACACTTAGTTGAATTACTTAAACAACCTGTTCATGATTGTATGAGTGTTTCCGATCAGATTATCGCTATATTTGCTTCTACAAAAGGTTATACAGATAAACTTGGAGTAAAGGAAATAAGCGGCTTCATCAGTCTGCTACAAAAATATGTCCGCAAAAAACATCCTGAATTCATCAAAAACTTTGAAAAAGACTTAAAGTTCACAGATGAAGTAAGCAAAGATCTTTGCTCAATAATTGAAGAATTCTTAGCAAAGCTTTATATGCCTCGCTATCATTCTGCCGAACTCAAAGCTCAAAAAGCTCTTGAAGAACTGAAGGAAAAGCAAAGTTTCGTAACTCTTGAAATAGAAGAAGAGAACTGAGAAATGAGAATTGAGAACTAAGAGTTGTTTAGCTTGCAAATGACTCCAACTCTCTGCAAAAATCGTCATTGCGAACAGTCGAAGACTGCGTGGCAATCCAGAAGATTCTGATTTCTCTAATCTCTAAACTCTAAAATTATGGCTTCTTTACGTGATATAAGACAAAAAATTAAAAGCGTTACAACAACACAACAGATAACTAACGCTATGCGAATGATGTCTACTGCAAAGCTCAGCAGAGCGGTTGAGTCTGTAAACAAAGCCAAGCCTTACATAAATAAACTACTTTCTTTAGCACGCCATATAAAGACTGTTATTCCAGATTTAAAACATCCAGCTTTTGAAAAGCGTGAAATAAAAAAGACTTCCACTATTATAATAGGCGGGGAACGTGGACTATGTGGGGGTTTTAATCAGGAACTTCATAATTATGTCCAAAAAAAGATAAAAAAGTTGGATATATCAATGCAGAAGTTTTATGTAATAGGCCAAAAACCAATAAGATTTCTTCAATTCTTAAATATTCCAATAGAAAAAGAGTTTGAAACTCTAAATATTAACGAATTAAAGCCCAAGCTCATAGA
>ONIU01000072.1:0-15878 GCA_900317935.1 uncultured bacterium | reverse complement strand
AAAGAGCTTTTCGAAGAGTTTAAAGCACAAAAGACAGATAGAGTTAACATTATCTATACTTCTTATACATCTTCGGTAAATCGGCCCGTAGTAACTTTTCAGATGCTTCCTTTACCAGAGAACAGTGATTTATTTTCTGAAGCAGAAAAAGAACCTGATAATGAAGGGAAAAGTCATAGTGTTAATTCTCAGGATTTCGATTTTTTCCCATCTCCGGTAGAAATATTCGATAGTATCCTACCTAGATATATGTATAACTCTCTGCTTAAAGCGGTTTTAGAATCTGTCGCAGCAGAACAATGTTCAAGAATGATAGCGATGACTTCTGCAACAGACCGTGCCAACGAAAAACTTGAAAGTCTCAGACTTGAGTTGAACAGAAGCAGACAGACGCAGATTACACAAGAAATCAACGAAGTAGTCGCTGGTTCACAAACTTAAGGAGTTCTCCATGAACGAAGGAAAAATAATACAGGTTATGGGCCCAGCAGTAGACGTAAAGTTTACTTTTGGTCACCTTCCCAGTATACATAATGCACTTGAAGTAATAAATCCAAATCAGAAAGATAAAAAACTGATTCTGGAAGTAGCTCTTCACCTTGGCAATGACATTGTAAGAACAGTAGCAATGGGTTCTACAGACGGTTTAAGCCGAGAATTGAAAGTTGTTGATACTGGTAAACCTATATCTGTTCCAGTCGGAGAACATGTTTTAGGAAGAATTTTCAACGTTTTGGGTGACACGATAGACGGCGGGGAACAAATTCCACCAGAGTTTGAACGCTGGCCTATTCACAGACCAGCTCCTACTTTCCAGCAACAGGGCAAAGCTTCAGAAATATTCGAAACAGGTCTGAAAGTAATTGATTTACTTACTCCCTATGCAAAAGGCGGTAAAATCGGGTTATTCGGCGGTGCCGGCGTTGGCAAAACAGTTCTCATTATGGAATTAATCAACAACATAGCTAAGCAGCACGGCGGTGTTTCTGTATTTGGCGGTGTTGGAGAAAGAACTCGTGAAGGCAACGACCTCTACCTAGACATGAAACAGTCTAGGGTTATGGATAAAACCTGTCTAGTATTCGGCCAAATGAATGAACCTCCTGGAGCTCGTCTGCGCGTAGCTCTTTCTGCGCTTACAATGGCAGAATATTTCAGAGACAGTGAATCACAAGACGTTCTTCTATTTATTGACAACATATTCAGATTTGTTCAGGCCGGTTCAGAAGTTTCTTCACTGCTTGGCCGTGTTCCGTCAGCAGTTGGTTATCAGCCTACACTAGCAACAGAAATGGGTGCTCTTCAGGAAAGAATTACTTCTACTGACAAAGGGTCAATTACTTCCGTTCAGGCAATTTATGTTCCTGCTGACGACATTACAGACCCGGCACCAGCAACCACATTCACTCACCTTGACGCTACGACAGTTCTTTCCCGTAAAATCGTTGAACTAGGTATTTATCCTGCTGTCGACCCCTTAGCCTCAAATTCCAGACTTATGTCTCCTGATATATTAGGGAAAAAGCATTATAAAACGGCTCAGTTTGTTCAGGAAATTCTTCAGCGTTATCAGGAATTACTTGATATTATTGCAATTCTTGGGATGGAAGAACTTTCAGAAGAAGATAAAATCACAGTTAATAGAGCCCGCAGAATACAAAAATTCATGTCTCAGCCTTTCTTCGTTGCAGAAAAGTTTTCTGGTCACCAAGGCCGCTATGTTCCATTAGAAGAAACTATAAATGCTTTTGCAGACATAGTTGACGGCAAATACGACGAATATCCGGAACAGGCTTTCTTTATGTGCGGCGGAATAGAAGACGTTAAAGCCAAAGCTGAAGAAATAAAGAAGAATGAGTAGAACACTAAAAATATCAATTATCAGACCAGGCAGACCGCCTTATAATACAGAGGGAACAGCTATGACTATTCCTAGTTATGACGGTTATTTAGGAATATTATATGACCGACAGCCTCTATTAAGTCTGATGAAATCCGGTTTGATAACTATAACAAACGTAAATGGTAAAAAGACTTACTTTGCAGTTTCAGGCGGTTTTGTAGAAGTAGAAAATAACGTAGTCACCTTACTTTGTGATTCTGTAATTACTTCTAATGACATTTCAGATAACGATTCGAAGGAAACTTCAGAAAAAAATGACGCAGCTCCAAAGTTCTATTTAAAAGATGCTTCACAAATGAACGAAAGCGACAAATATAAATATTTAGTAGAAATGTTGCGCAGTAGATTAAAGCAAGAAGAACAAAAAACAGAAATCAAAGCCTAACTCAGCGTTTTTATTGTAGTTATTGATGTAATTCTAGTTGCTATTAAAATCGTCTCAAGTTATCAAAAAATAATTTCCCCAATCAAAGATTTGGGAAGCTAGAATACACTAAATATTAAGAATTCATTATTTGATCAAATTCATCTTCCGAAATACCTATAAAATCAACAATTTCCTTTTTAGTTTTTCCATTAGAAAGCATTGTTTTAATTAAATCTTTTTTACCTTCTTCGTAGCCAATTTCTTTATAGCCATTAGCCATAATAGCCCAGTCTTTTTCCTCGTCAAATTCTGTTAGCAACATATTCTTCACCTCCGCAGAATATTTTATCAGTAAATCTTTGAGTATATCCTTTTCTATACATTCTTTCATTGCTTTATCTATAGCAACAGTAAAATCATCATTAACTTTAGAATATTTTCTTACGCAGTCAACAAAAGAAGAATATTCTCCTAATATCTTACATTTTAACAATAATTCATTGTTTTTGCCAAGATTGATGTTTATCATTTTTGCAGTCCATTCGTAACCTTCTGGTTTGTTATCATCTTCAAAAGCATCCGAAAGTTTAAGGATTACGCTATCTCCAATTTTTCTATCAGTTCCGTTATAAAGAACAATGTATTGAGGTGTTGGTATTTTTACGAGTTTGGGATAATAAATATTTTTAGGATTCATTTCTGATGCTATTCTTATTTCGTAAAGCTTTGCAAAATAAAGAAAACCACGTAATGGCATATTGGGGTTATATTTACTCTGATGTTCAAGCAAAACCATCTGATTATCAAGAACAAAAGAAACATCATTTTTCATTCTCATGTAGATTACGTTGTCTAACGTGTTTATTTCCAATTCATCTTTGTTCTTGTAGTTTGAATTGTTCAGAGCGTTGTATAAGTCTAGAAGGTTCTGCTTATTTTCTTCGCGACCGAAGATGAATCTGAAAAGATTGTCTTTATATCTTTCATTAGCTTTGTATTTGACGGGTTCTTCTCTAAGAACATAAGCTTTTGGCGTGGAAACATTAGAAAAATTTAAATAATACATGTTTTTCTCCTTTTGGTTCTTTTTGTCTTTGGGATTTATTATTTTATCTAGCTTTAAGCTCAATAAAAACAACAAAAACCAAAAACAATAAAACGGCTGTTTTTAAATTCACATATAGTAATCAACCGAAAAAGGAAAAATGGACAAAAAAAATGAAAATTTTTCAAAAATTTTTCGTTTTTATTGTAGTTGGTAGTTAGAGGCTGTCGCCTCTTTTGTTTTCATTGTTATTCGATATTATGCAGGTATCGGTTACTGTGAATATTCGTTATTTCACTGAGTAAAACAAAATCATTCAACATAAATTGGTTAGAAAAAGAATAAATATTAATTCTTTTGGCTTTTGCTATCTTCGTCTATCAAGGCTAGCATTTTCAAAACGAAGTTTTTTCTATGAGTTGGAAGAGCAAGGAGTTGTTTATCTGCTTCACTAAGCTCCATACCACCGCTATAATCTCCTAACAATTCACTTACTTTCACTCCCAAAGCTTTGGCCAGAGGTTCAACATGTTTTATATTTGGTGAAACACCTTGATTGAGCCATTTAGAAACCGTATATTGGGAAACTCCTGCAAGTTCTGCAATATCACTTTGCTTTAACTTACGAGTTAACATTATCTGATTAAGTTTTGTTTGAAAGTAGTTCATGTTTCAATCTATTTGCTTAAAGCCAAAGTCTTAATCCAAATAGTAACTAGAATCCAATCATTTTAAAACTCTAGTTTTATAGTTGATTTATTTTAGTAAAAGTTTTAAAATTAACTTGCTAAATAATACAAAAGCCACGTAATGAGAAATAATAGATTACATATAGGTCTAGTATATGTAAAAAACTATCTATCAAAACGAGGCAATCAATTTAGTAGAGAACAAACTATTACTAAGATGTTTCAATTATAGCAGTAACTATAATTGAAACTTTAAAACAAAGAAATCAGGTGGAAACCCTAAAACTCTGTTTTGTGTACAGTTCACTATAGCATAATTTTACTTATTTTTCACCTGCAAGATTATTTGTCAAAATAACAAAGGGGGTTATGAATAATCGTTTTTGAGTTTATTAATGTAGTCTAGAAGAGGTTATCAAACCTCACTCACTGAACAACTTGAGCTTATACTCTGTTTGTTTAGTGTTATCATACAAACAAAAACAAATTATATAAATAAAAATAAACTTTGATTGAAACTCTTTAAAAGAAAGGGAATAAAATAATGATAAATATAAAAAATGTTTTGATTTTTCTATCTATATTTTCAATATTATTTTTAACTGGATGTGGTGGTGGCGGCGGTGGAGGAAACAATAACAATCAAGAAGTAAAATTATCAAAATCAATTCTTCTAGCTAATAAATGGTATTTGGTCAGAAATACAACAAGAGATAATCCAACTACAGAAATAAATGCAACAAGGTTAATTACTTATGCCTTTAATTCTAACGGGACTTATAGAACTTATTATAGTGATACTCAAATCACTACTAATGGAACTTGGAATATTGAAGAAGGTGTTCTTTTTGCAACCTATTCTACAAATGGAACAAGTCTAACGCCCTCTGTAACTATAAATTACAGAGGTGAACTGATTAATGATAGTGAAATCCGCATGAATTATGTTGATTACGAAGATTATTTTGTTCTATCTAAAAAACAACCTAATTTTAGTCAAAGCAATAACCAAACCAACATTTATTTCAATAACGATGTTACAGCATCAATGTTAGTTGGAACTTGGGAACATTCAAAAGAATCTAATCCACAAAATTATTCTGAATTAATCAAAGTTAATAAAAGCCCTACGAATGGTTATATAGGTAAAATACAGTTTATGAATGATGGAAAAGTAACCACCACAACTTGCGATATGACAATAGAATCACACCCGATCAACGGAGATAACAATACTCCTTATGAATGGTTTTGTACAGAAGACTCCCCGATGGTTGTAACAGAAAAATATACTGTTTCAGGCAATAGATTATATGTTACAGATCTAAATGGAAACAATGGATTTTCCGGTCATATAGAATCAGATGGCAATCTACTTTATTTTATTGCAGAAGACAACTCGATTTCTCAATACATAAAAAAATAGAATTACTAACACTCTTGATTCAAACTTAAAATTGTTTACAATAGTTCATCTTTATAAGCATTTGAAATTTCTTAATTCTAAGGAGTAAATATGAAACGTGTTCTTACTACTATATTTCTTTTTATCGCTATAGCATCTTTTGCTTTATCTGAAGATATTCAGATTCTTCAGGAAGCAAAAAAATTGGTACTTACTAAAGGTGGTATAGGTATTACCAATGTCCAGAAAATTGAAAAAATAACAGAAATTGAAAATAAAATTAACAGTATTTCACAGTATTCTTCAAACTCTGCCAAAGATGCATTAGCTTCTTGTTCTATACAGTTAGCAGTTATTAAACAAGAATTGCAGGATAAAGTTAATACCACTAAGCCATCTACTACTAGTAGAATTTCAACAAAACCAGTTACTATAAAAAACACAAGAACAACAACGACACCAGTAAAACTCAATATAAATATTACATCTTCCACACCCACACCTTCTACATCTAATACTACTTATTCTTCTGATAAAGTCTATGTAAAAGGTTATTATAAAAAAGATGGTACCTATGTTGCTCCTCATTATCGCACAAAAAAAAGGAAATAATATTTTTGTGCCTTTGAAAAAGAGGGTCTTCAAAAGTCTTCTTACGACTGCGACTCGCTTCACCTCCTGAATACGCAAAGCTACGCATTGCTCCCCCTTACGACTCGCTTACCATCCTGGCGCTCGCATGCACTCCCAACCTCCTGTTGGTCGTCAGTCTCGCTTCGATTGCCAGCTTCCCCACTATCGTAGGGCAGCGTCTGGTTAATTATACTGCGGACAGTAGACGCGAGACCTCTATTCTCCGCACAAGGCTCGTTCACTCAAAGCTTATTCGGAGGTAGATATTTTCAGAGACCGCGGAGGAGAATAAGGTTGAGCAAGCAACTGTCCGCGTTACTTATGAAATGGATTGCCAAGCATCTTTCAGAGGATCACAATAAGAGTTACGGCAATGCCGTTTTCTAATACGCTTTCGCTAAACAGAATTTACTCTAGTTCGGTCACCCCTCAGCTTCACTACGTTCAGCAGCTCCCCTCAAGTGGAGCCTTTAGGACAACAATCACACCAAGAGCCATAGGCTCTAAACCACCACACCAACCATAACCTAAAAAGTTTGCGTTTGGCACGATCTGAGTTAGCAAATACAAAATCTTGCTTGAAAGCCTTTTAGGTGCTATATTCCTTAATATAATCACCATTCGGAGGCTAACCCAAGATGTATTTTAATCAGCTAGAAACCAAGGCAGCAACTCCAGCTCAAGCTTTACCAAGCGAAAAAAGAGGCAAAATATACGCCGATGTTCCACTAAACTACTTCAGCAATATTGATGAACTCAAAAACTATGTTGTTGAATTGAAAAAGCTTGGTGTAAATGTTTTACTTATTCTCCCGCATTTCAAGCCAAGTTTTTCTCCATATGTCGTAGCAGATTATGAACAGCCCTGTTCTTTATTCGGCTCTTGGGAACAATTTACAGAATTTACTGCTTTTGTAGAAAGCCTAGGCATTGACCGTATGATTGATATTCCTTTCAATCACGCAGACTGGAATTGTGCTCATTTACAGAGAGAATGGTATAAAGAATACAAAAACAATGGTATTGAAGCCGGCGCCGATGATGAAGACGCTGATGGCAATCGCATTCACGTTAACTGGGGTGCTTTCATTCTAGACAATTCAATTAAAGAACTTCAGGATTACTGGCTAGAAAAAGTTATTTTCCCCCATATAGAAAAGCGTCATGTTAATGCTATTCGTATTGATGCAGCCTGGGGTTTAGACCCTGACGGACTTAAGCGCATAGTTCAGGAAACCAAAAAGCGTTATCCTAATGTTTGGTTTTTAACTGAAAACCTCGGAATGGCTCCATTGATCAAGCTTGCTAAATCTGGTATTGAAGCTGGTGCAGACCGTTTCTTTAATAATATGTACTGGTATAATGGCGGTTTATATGTTCCAACAGATGTTTATACTCTTTATAAACGTTCTAATGGCGTTCCAACAAGCACTATCTACGCAAGCCACGACACCTTGATGCCTGCTATGAAAGCCTATTCAAGACTCAGAAGCAATGATATAAAGGGAATGAACAACAAAGCAATCGTAAGACTTTTTGTTCAATATGAAAATATCCACTCTCTAAATCAATTGGAAGAACCCGTTCAGAAAGAAGTCATTGCTCAGATGAAACTAGATTTTGCTCTTTCCGCACTAATGAGCACTGATTTAATGTTTGTAGCAGGTTCAGAAAAAGCCTTATTTGAAGCCAACAATGTATGTAATTCAACACCAGATGATTTCAAAAAAGGAATCGAATCTGATTTGCCAAATTTCATGCAAGATACTCTCAACATAAAAGCTTCCTCTGAAATATTTAATTGCGAAGGTGTTGTTATTCCATTTGGTCTTTGGAAACTAGACCAGGCAGGAGTTAGAGGCTTTGTTAAAACAGCAAAGAATGGCAAACAAGCTTTTGTAGCTGTTAATAACTCAGACAATACAATCAATGTTAAATTGCCAAAACGCATAAGAAAAGCTCAAAAAGGCTATTTACACACTGCTGGCGATATCGCTGAAATAACAATTCCAGAATCAATTGATTTGCCAGCCCTCTCTGTTGTTGTAATTTCCTGCTAAGATTATTCCAGATAAAAAAAAGCCTAGATTAAAAATCTAGGCTTTTTTATTATCTAACTATTTAAATTAGTTTCCAGCAGGTGGCTGATCCTGTGGCTGTTCAGCAGGAGCTGACGCCGCTCCATTATGTGAACCAACAAGAACAACTACATATAAAGAATATAATGTTGGAAGACCACATAGAATAATACCAGGGAATATACAAAGCAATGTAACCCAAATGTTTTTTCCACTATCACGAACACGGCAAACTAATGGCCCTATAGTTACAACAGCAAAAGCCAAACCAAATAGTCCCATAAGCAAACCAATAATCATAGATCTACTTGATAGTGGAGCTAAAACTCCATTAACCACCATTGATACTAACCAAAGTGCTACAGAATATGACAAATATTTTGGTCTACTTAAATTGCCTGAAAAATTAAAACAATTTTTAGCAACTTCAACGATATCGCTTTTTACTTGATTAAAATTGCTCACGTACTCTTTTACATATCCAAAATCTATATCCATTTTTGACTCCTAATTTGGAAAATAACTACTTATTAATATTATCGGTATTTTATTATTAAACTTTAATAGTTTTAACAATAAAATGCATGTTGATGCATACTAATAAAAATAGTTTTAATACTTATATATACTTCCGCCAATATATTCTCTCAAAAGAACATTATTAGGAATAATATCGTAAGAAGTATCAGACCATTCTTCTATAGAATCAAATAAATCTTGAATTCTCTTGGCTCTGATATAAGCGTCCTGGCGTTTTGGATTATCTTTATAATCTTTAACGAAATCAGGGAAATACTTACCGAGAATATGCTTGTAAATAGGCAATTCATAAGGCAAAGAACCATCTATTATATGGTCTACTGTTCCAACAAATGGAATAATATGCTGGATTTCTGAGCGTCTTACATAATGCCAATGTTCCAAAGTCTGACGAGGATTATAGCCTCTATGCCAAGAATCACGAACCATGCGGCGAAGAATTCTTATATCTGTCCAACGAATGAATTCGCCTTCTTTATCACGAATCTGACAGAGTGTTTCAATATAAAGTTTAAATTTCTGTTCATCGCTTACGCTACTGGTCATTGGAGCATAAAGTCCATGCAAAGAATCAAGAAGAAGAATCTGATTATCTTCCAATTTCATTGGTGTAGTTTCAGCGGTTCTCTTGCCGGATTTAAAGTCATAATGCGGCATCTGAATGGTCTTCCCAGCAATAAGATCAGCAAGATGCTGATTAATTAATTCCAAATCTAAGGCTTCAGGAACTTCGAAATCATAATCGCCGAATTCATCTTTGGGATGGTGTTCTAAGTCAAAGAAGTAATTATCTAATTCCATGGAAACAAGTTCGTAGCCATGAGCTTTAAGATGTTCACCAATCTTAATAGTAGTTGTAGTCTTACCAGAGCTTGAAGGACCAGCAACAATAACTATTCTTACTTTACCTTCTCTAGCAATAATTTTACGAGCTGCTTCTTCAACATCAGCATCATATTTTTCTGTTACTTCTTTTACCAACTGAGGATAAGTTCCGTTTTTAATTCGTTCATTAATCTTTTCAATGCTGTAACAATTATGATCAACAGACCAATTAAGAACCTGCCATATTTTTTTATAAGGAATATTGCCATCAAAATTCAGTTTCTGATGGTCGTTTTCTTCTCGGCGTTTGTTTCTATCATGTCTATAAAGGATAAAAGCCTTAGCAGTTCTAGCGTGACCTGCTTCTATAAGTTCTTTTTCAATAATATCCTGAACTTCTTCAACAGTGTGATATGCAGAATTTCCTTGAGTTAATTCAAGCTGATGAACTACTTTATCAGCCAATATTTCTGCAAGGCGTCTATCTTCGCCGCCAACTTCTACTGCTGCCTTAAAAATAGCATTAACTATCTTGTCTTTGTCAAAATCAACAATCTGACCATTTCTTTTTGCAACTTTTTCTACAGATGCCATCAGTGTCTTCTCCTTCTTGTAAAGCTTACACAAATTAATTCTAGTACGGAATTCGCCAAACTGTCAATAGGCCGAGTGTACTTTTGTACACTCGGCCTATTTTTTTATATTGATTAAAGACTTTAAACCCAAGAATTATTTTTCTAATATCTTAAGTCTTATATCTTATATCTTAAATCTTATATCTTACTCTTACTTCGTGTCATTAATAACCTTATAAGTTACAGCAAGATTACCAAGAATCTGAGCTATGCTTGAAACTTCTTTAAGGGTATCTTTCCTAACAATACTAGCCTTAGGCGGAACAAGAATAATATCACCTCTAGCAATTCTGCGAACATTTCTCAAGCGCATAACTTCACCGTTTGCTCTTACAACAACAGTTCTCTTATGATCGCAGTGAGCAGTATAACCGCCGGCTCTATTAATATAGTAAGCCGCATTTCCCTTAGAAGTATACATAATTGTAGTCGGATTCATAACAGCACCAAGAACAGACACTGTATGAGGAATAACAGGAACAGTGATTTCATCGCCGGCCATAAGTTCAATATCTTCTTCAGGATCTATTTTTCCGCTAACTATTTCAGCCATTGGGATAGCAATACGAGTCTTCACAACTTGATTCGGGTCATCAGAATTATTATCTAAGGCTTTTGCAAAATCATTCTTTTCAAGATTAGTTTTTTCAACATTAGCATTACTATTAACGGTATCAGCTCTATCCATCATCTGTTTTGTAACACCGTCACCGCGAACATCACTAGTAATTTTACTTATATCAGCATCTTTTGCGCCAGCTTTGATTAAATCTGCTCTCAAATCAAGATTAGCTTCTCTAAAGAGTTCATCTTGAACACCAACAGTAGTTTCTAACTGATTAGTAGAAGAAATGTTGTTAATATTGCGCATAAAAACAGTACCTTCAGGGAAAGCTCTGTTGGTTAAACCACCTGCTCTCTTAATAACACTGCTTAATTTTTCCCCTCTATGAAGAAGAGCATAAGCACCGGGTCTCATAACCTGACCTTTAAGCACAACAACTTCGGGTTCAAGCATTATTTCGCCATTAGCAACTATATTAACTTTATCAAGAGGCTGTAAAACAATGTTATCTGCAGAGTTTTTATCTGACAATGCTTTATTAATATTGGCTTTTAATATAACGCTGGTTTCACCTTCGCCTTTTCTAGCAATTTCAACATCACCAGAAGCATCATTGTTTAAGCCATTAGCCAAAAGAACCAAATCAGCAACAGTTATACCATCGTGATACTCAAACTTCCCACCGTTTCTGACAGCACCGCCAATATAAACTTCACGAATTTCATTCGAAATATCTTTTTCTTCAAAAAGCTTAATTTCATCTAATGGCTTCAAAACAATATCATTCTTTGAATCACCATCTAGGGCTTTTCTTAAGCTAAATGAAAGTATTTCTTTTTTACCACCAGATGTTTTTCTAACAATCTGCCCGTGATCATAGTTAACTGTTTCAGAAATCAAACCGCCGGCAAGTTTTACCAAACCGCTGATTGTCAAACCATTATTAGCAGCATAATTACCAGGTTTATAAACTGGTCCGGAAATAGTTACAGAATTTTCTACTATTCCATTTGAGCGTTCAACCTTAATTTCATCACCAGGCAAAATCTTAAAGGAACTCATAGCCTTTTTATCTGTTGGGCTGATATCAAAAGATTTTCTTCTTTCACTGCCAGCCCATCTTGTAACAGATATTCTTCCAGAATAACCTTCAGGAAGAATATTTCCAGCCATTTTCATAACATCTACAAGTCCTGTTTCACCAATCAATTCATAAATTGCTGGTCTTGCAACCATACCAGCAACAGTTATTTTCTTTTCTGTAGGTGGAACAAAAATAGTGTCGCCGTTCTTTACAGGAATATCCTGGTTTCTATCACCAGACATAAAATATCTATACAAATCTATATTCTTGGTATTGCCATTCTGACCAATAACTCGAATATTTCTCATAGAACCTTTATCGGTTGGACCGCCAGCCTGATACAAAGCAGAAAAAGCTGTAGTAAGACCGGAAACCATCATTGCACCAGGTTTTTCAACTTCCCCAGCAACATAAATCATAATTGTTCTGACTTTGCTTAAAGTAACCTGTCCCTTGAAATGCTTAAATTTTCCGGAAAGCTTTCCTAAAACTATGCTTTCAAACTGACCAACAGTCTTGCCAGACACCCCAAGAATACCAATAATAGGAATATAAACCTGACCTTCAGGATTTACCTGAACATCATAAACTGTTTCATCGCCTAATTCAGACCACACAATTATCTTAAGACTGTCGCCAGGACCTAACTGATAGCTGGAAGGAGCTGAATCTGCAAAAAGAGTTGTATCAGCCTGTGTACCCTGATCAAAAAAGTCTTTTCCGAATTGTTTTAAACCAACTTCGCCCTCTATTTTTTCTTTAATTTCCTGTTCAAGAATCTTTTCCTGAAGCTGTTGCTTATATTCTTCTTCCATGGTTTTTATTGCACTAGGAGGAAGAACATTTTCTTTTTCCTGTTCTGCAACAACTTCTTTTTTGGTTTTATTATACAGTGCTCTTTCTAATTCCTGAATACGTCTTCTAACATAAGACGGATCATTCATTTTATCTTCCTTAGAAAAAGCGGCTTTTTCATTTTCTGCTTGTTTTCTCTGTCTTTCAAGCTCTTCTGGAGTTGCTACAGCATTATTAAGCTGCTGCGAATTAGTCATCTGAGTATTATTTGTAGACAAACCAATAGTAGGTGTATTTGGTTTCACCATAGTTTGAGCCGAGACAGGCATAGAAGCTAGAATAGCTAAACTAGAGCATAATATTGCAAAACGTTTCATAAAACCTTCCTAACATTGACAGCTTTAGCCATCAAAAAAATACTGTACCTAATAATCGGCGAAATTTTGAAATACTATACCATAAATGAAAAATTTAGTGAAATTCTAAAAAACTTAATCACCTATGATGAAAGCATCTTGAATATGCTCTATTTCAGGTTCGTTATTATTAGAAAGAATAATACCTATTGCGTCAAAGCGGCAAAACGTATCTTGAGACAATTTCTCTTTAACAAGAAACAACTGAGCCATTTTCTCTATCTGACGGCGCTTGTCATAATCAATAGTTTCTAATGGAGAACCATATAACTTGTTTTTCTTAGTTCTAACCTCTACAAAAACAAGGTATTTTCCATCACGCATAACAAGGTCTAACTCGCCATACCTGCTAAATCTATAATTTCTGGCAACTAACTCATACCCCTTCTCTGTCAAATAATTTAAAGCAATATCTTCACCTTTTTTACCCAAAAGCTTTTTCTGTCTGTCTATTTCGTTCATAAAGCCCCTCTCTTCTTATCTAAAGCATAAACCTGAGCAAGAATTTCAGCCATAGCCCCCCAAAGCTCATCTGGGATTTCAACCCCAACAGGAACCTTAGCCAACGACTCAGCAAGCGGCTTATTCTCTTTTAAAGGGACATCGTTTTCCTTTGCTAAATCAATAATTTTCTTAGCCATCAAACCGCGGCCAGAAGCTACAACTTTTGGAACCTCACCTTTTTTACCAAAAGCATACTTTATGGCAACAGCCACATCATCATATTTGACCTGGGTCTTGTTCTTTTCGTCAGCCATAACTATGCCTTTATTTCCTCGTTTGGATAATTATAACTTATAATTATCGTTGATGACAATAAAAACAACAATAACACAAAAAAGCTTGGGAATATCCCAAGCTTTTTTAATATTATTAACAAATATGCTTGAGTATTTTTAAGCCAGACGAGTCTATTCATCCCCAGGGTTTGCTCAAGGTCATAGTATTCTAGATAATTAATTTAGCTTTAGACGTTTGTTTACATTATTAAGCTTTAACTTAAATAAAGGTTTTATTTCCAATAGCCATTTTTCCGCAATTGATATTGCTTTCTTCAAAGAATTAATTCTTACAGAAAAACCTATTCTATAACGACTTTCTGCTTCCCAAGAAGTATATAATTTAGCATTATTAATTAATAATCTAGGAACAATAATATTATTAGGAATACAAAAATTTTTAATCAATAAATCTAGATTATGTGAAAAAATCTGTTTTACAGAGGTTTCGTTATTAATTCCATTATTATAATTTGTATTATTATAGATTAGATACTTTATTAAATATTCGAAAGTTTGTTGAATATGATAGGCAGAAGTATTTTTTAAACTTTTTAGCTTTGTGATTTGATAATTTTTCAAAGCCTGTTTGGAATTAATTATACCTACTAAGGCATTTGTCAGATAGTATTCATACATTAGAATATTCTCTTTTATAGAGCAATTGCCCTTTTTGTAGTATTTCTTTACAAACTAAATCATTCGAACTTTTTAAATCTTCTTGTGATTCAAAAAATAAAATATCATAATCTTGTTCTAATGATTTTGAGTATAACTTGGTTGTAAATTCATCATAACTTTTGTTTTTAAATAGTTTTGAACGGCTAATATTGGTAACAATAGCAATATCTATGTCTGACAAGTCTTTACATCTACGTTCTAAAGCAGAACCAAATAAATAAATATAATCTATTTTGTCACAGATAGAAGCCGCTTCTATGATATTACTGATAGAAGCTTTTTTTATATCAGCAACTTTTATTGTTGCTCCATAATTAGTATTTATGTCAATTAATTTACACAAATTATTTTAACCTTTTGCTTATCATATTCTTTTTGCTATCAAGTAAATTATAATAAAAAAATAAGACTGTTCGCAATAGTTTATACGGAAATTAGGGCATAGTGAATAGTTCAAGAAACAAAGTCTTTGAAACTTAAACAGAAAGCCCTCAAGTGTGCATACGGTTGCCCGTAGAGGCCTGAGGGAATTGTTACTTAAATTTTAACAATAATAAAATTATTAATCAAATATTTTTTCTACACGCTTGAAGATATGTCTAAGTTATGAGCGGTCATTTAGCATTCTTGAGATAATCTAAGTCGGAAACAGAGGATTTCTCATTTACAAACACTTCTGGGAAGCTTGCTTCTTGATAATGTTCTTTATAGCTATTCACCCAGGCGTATTTGATTGTTTCGGCAAAAGCTTTGTTCACAGCTTCAAAATGCTTTTTGGCACAGCGAATTTTTATCTTTTCTGTTTCCTGCAAATCTTTCCAATTCTTATCCCATTTTGTTTCAGCGATAAAATACATTGAAAGAGAGTCATTTTCATTTCTATAAACAATAGCCCAGTCTGGAGAATACTTACCTGCTGGCGTTTCTATTACAAAACCGCCCTTTTTCAGCTTTGTATAAAGCAATACATTTTCGTCATTATCAAGATGATGAGCAAATTTAAATTCACCATCGCTATCAAATTTGTATCTTAAATTCATCGCTTTTCTATGATTAGAATTAGGAATAAAAGCTGATGCATCACTAGCAGAAATATTATCTACAGCAAAAATTTCTTCTTTGCTTGCGGACTCACCACTTATAAGTTCAGCTTCCAAAAAGTTCTTGCCTCTATATTCAGTTAATTTATCTTCAATAACTTTAATAGCTTCATCTAAGAAATCTTGATTGTTAAGCCTTTTTCTAGCAACAAAATCAAGTTTTTCTAAAATATTAAATATAGTCTTTCTCGGAAGAACAGTATTATTCATTATAGAATTAGATAAATCAAAATTACTCCTTGGAGCATATTCAATTTCATTGCCTTCAAGCTTATCATGAGTTTCTTCTACAACATTGACTTTCTTGGTGATATTGTTGTAATCAACTTTACCAACAT
>ONIU01000115.1 GCA_900317935.1 uncultured bacterium | reverse complement strand
CAGAATTTTCTTTTCTCTCCAGAACGGGCAAAAACCAAAGTTTCTGTGCTTTCAGGTGGTGAAAAAAATCGCGTATTGCTTGCTAAATTATTTGTATCTCCAGCAAATCTGCTGGTATTAGACGAACCAACAAACGATTTGGATATTGAAACTCTTGAATTATTAGAAGAATTAATCTGTGAATTCAAGGGCACGGTACTTTTGATTTGTCACGACAGAACCTTTTTAAATAACGTAGTTTCCAGCACTTTGGTTTTTGCCGCAAATGGTGAAATAAAAGAAATTGTTGGGGGCTATGATGAATGGCTGCAGGAAAGAAAACTTGAAACTGAAGCAGCAAAGAAAGCACAGCCTAATCATTCTAACAATAATCAAAAGACTGAAATAATAGATACAAAACCTAAAAAATTGTCATTTAAAGAAAAACAGGAACTTGCTGCTCTTCCAAAAATGATTGAGGATGCAGAAAAAGAAGTAGCAGAAATTCAGGCAAAGCTCGCTGACCCGCTGTTTTACAAAAGTGGTGAAAATCCAAATTTATTGAATCAGAGAATTTCAGAATTGGAAGACGCCCAGCTTAACTATATGGAACGTTTGGAAGAACTCCAAGCACGCCAGTAGAAGTTATTTGCTTTGCTTCTTCTAGCGCATTTTTACCGAACAACTTCAGATATTCCATAAAATCATCAGAAAAATACTCTGAAATAATATGCTTAATACCTTCATTGGGTAGATTTAGATTAAGCACGAATGAATGTAGCAAATGATGCTTGGCTCCTAATTCCTGGTAGTCATTTTTTGTAAAAGTTTCATTATTGCGCTTCTTTAAATGATATTTACTTTCAAAAGAATAAAGCTTATCGCCTACAATAGGGAAACCAGATAAAGAGCAGTGTGCACGAATCTGATGCTTTCTTCCGCTGTAAAGCTTGGCTAATAATAGTGTGAATCCATCTGCAGTTCCCAGATTATTGAATTCTGTAGAGGCTTCTTTGCCGGTGCCCTTTGTTGCTGCTTCAATCTTATAACCAATTGGCTGAGCATTACACTCTATTAGAGGGATATTTACCGTAAATTTTTTGGAGGCTATTTCACCTCTAACTACGGCTAAATAATATTTGTCAATCATTATAGATCGGGGATCTTTCCGCAGACTTTTGGGGCTATCAAATCTTTTTTTCAAATAAATCAATAGTCCGCTGGTTTCTCTGTCTATTCTGTGAATAGGGTTGATTTCAGGTAGATTTTCATCAGCTCTTAGCAGAGCGGTCATATTTTGTTTAAAAAATCTGTGGTTTGATGTAATTGGTAAATTAGCTGGTTTGCTGACAACTATTATATTTTCGTTTTCATAAACTTTGTGATAATTGCAGTCTAAGTCTGGCTCATTGTAATCAGGCACAATAAAACAAAGCTCAGAGCCTTCTGTTAAAAGGTAATCTTTGGAAACTATTTCTCCATTAACTGAAATGACTCCTGAATCAATCAGCTTTAACCATTGTTCGCGAGATTTATATGTAAAACGGTCAGTCAGAAAATCAATTACTGACTGACCGCTGAATTGAGCTGTGATTGGAGTTTTTAATTCCAGGTCGTATATCAAGACTATTTATTGTTGGTAATTCCGAAAGGAATGTGTACAGAGGGTATGTGCTTACCAGAAGAACTCTTTAAGTGGGTAACCTGGTCATCAAAATAAATATGAGGCTTCATTACTTCTAGAATTCTTCCCTTTTCAATGCCACCAAGGAAAAAGGCTTCGTCTACTTCCATGCGCCATTTACGAAGAGTCATGATTGCTCTTTCATGAGCTGGTGCACTTCTTGCAGTAACGATAGAAATTCTCAAAAAGCGTTTGTAGGTATCCGGGTGTTTTCTGGCACTCAGTCTGTCAGCTCTTTGTAAGGCTGAAAGATGTTTAAATAGTTTAAACAGAGGTCCAGGATCCATCGCATTTTTTGCATTTTTCATTTCGTTTTCCTGAAAAGCATCTAAGTCTTTTTCTTGGAAAATTCTTTCTGCCTGGTCGTCGACGATAACGCCGTCAAAGTCAAAGGCGATTCTCAGTTCGTCATCGTTTGGGTCATCGTCTTCTTGACCGGTTCCCAAGACAGTTCCTGCTGGATATCCTGCTTTTACTGCTTCTTTTACGTCTTCTGCATTAGCAGAAAGAAATAGAGAAGTGTTGAATGCTGGAATATATTCGATTGGCGATTTACCGTTCAAAAAGCCAGCTCTGATAATGTCTAAGCCATAATGAGCAATAGAATTAAAGACTCTCAAACCTGTGTCGGGGTCGTTTTTAGAGAGAAGCACAACTTCGATAGGTTTGTATTCCCCAAACTTTTTGTTTATCATCAGTAGTCTTCTGACAAATGGGAAAGCCACGCCAGGCTGAAAAACGTCATTCTGTCTCTGTCTTGTATAGCGTTTGTAATAAGAAGGGCCTTTTTCTCTAAAGACTTTATCAGATTCTGTTAAGTCGAAAAGGGCACTTGATGCAACTGCTACAACAAGTTTTTCTGTAATATTAAAACCCATACTTTTCCTTGATATTTATAGAATTTATCTTTATATCGGCTTAAGTTTGATAATTCTTTATTTTACACTTATTCGGGTTTATTAATATCTATTTTTTGGCTCGTTATAGAACTTCTTGTTATTTTTCAAAAATCTCTGAATTAATCGTATGTCATTGATTACTCTGGGGTATTCATTGGCAAGCAAAGGCTTTTCAGTTATGATAATCAGCATGTTCCCCTGACCAGTTATCTGATAGTTGCGGTTCAAGTATTTCATAAAATTAGATCTGACATTTTTATCGAACAAGTCTCTGACTATCATTGTTTCGTTTGTACATAACCACCATGCGTCTGAGAACGCTTTGTCTTCATCAAAGTCAATGTCTTGGGTTTTGTTTATTTTTAAGACTTCAGCAGTCTTTTTAGCAAGTGTTTCATTTGTTAAGTCAAAGTTTGGAAGTCTGAATCTATTGTCATAGAGTACACACATTGTTGCGTAGTTTCTGAAACCTTTGTGCTGCCCGTCGGTTTGATCTACTGCTCTTGTTGCGAAAGTACTTTCTGAACGTTTGCTTAATGACAACTCTAGTTGTTCTTCCCATTCTAATTCGCCAATGTAAACTTTTGTTTCATCTTCTTGATAAGTTTTTTCAATGACATTGTAATAATAAGGTTTTTCCATATATGAAAAACAGTACATTGCTAAGCCATCTCTCAATGGGTCATCAAAATGGTCTAAGAAAGAATCTCCAGTTCTTTTAACATACTTTTGAAACTCTTTTTCTCTGCTGATTCTGCTTCTCTTTTTCAGGTCATTAATGAAATAGAAGAGACCAGTCCAGATAATGCCTAGTATAAGAACTATAAAACAAGCATTCTGATAGCCAAGTAAATATAGAATTATTGTAAGAATGATGGTTGTTTGAGAACTTAGCGCTACTTTATTTTTTAATGGATTAAAACCCATGATTGTCTCCAAAAATTACATGAATTAGCTTTCATTAATTATAATTATTTTACAATGGATAATGCAACAATCTCAACGAAAAACTATATATTTACTGTTGTTTGCTTTTGCAGAAGATACCGACCCGGCTAATAGCTAATTGCAAAAAAGCTTTATTTGTGATATTTTAACGCCGTAAATATTAGTTTATTCAGGGAGTACATAATGGCTTCAGAAGAAAAGAAACATATTTGGAATTTCTACCGCTACGGTGGAATTGATCAGGTTGAATTAGATTCAGCAGATGATTTAACAAAACTTAGTGAATTAGACCCAAAACTCTGGGCAGCAATGACTTGTCCAGTAAGTAATGTCGACTATGACCAGCAGACACTTACTTATCTCGATACAGACGGCGATAAACGCATTAAAATACCTGAAATAATTGCAGGTGTTAACTGGATTTCTTCTATTTTAAAGGATCCGGCTTCAATAAAGAAACCAGAAGAAGACCTTCCATTAGACAAGATTAATGAAAACAGCGAAGAAGGCAAAGCTCTGCTTTCTACTGCAAAACAGGTTCTTTTTAATCTTGGAAAAGAAGACGCAAAGGCTATTTCCTTAGCAGATCTTGCCAGCACCCAGAAAATATTTGCTGCTACAGCATTCAACGGTGACGGCATTATTACACCAGACACTCACGATGGCGATAAAGAAATAATGGATGCAGAATGCAGCAAGATTATTTCTGATGTTATCGGATGTATGGGCGGTGATACCGATAGAAGCGGTAAGCTTGGTATTTCTCAGGCTAAGCTTGATGATTTTCTTTCTCAGGCAGCGGCCTATTCTGAATGGGCTAAGAAACCAGACAAAGATAGTTCTATTCTTACTAGTGGCGCTGATACCGCAGCTTTGGACGGTATAATGAATACTGTCAGAGCAAAGATTGATGATTACTTCACTCGCTGTCGACTTGCCGCTTTCGATGAAAAGTATGCTAAAGTTGGTCAGGAACTTGATAACGAATATGTATCACTTTTAAAGAAAAGTCTGACCGCTGATACTCCAGAACTTAAGGAACTTCCTTTGGCTATGGTTTCTACTGATGCCGTCTTGAACCTTAATAAGCATATAAATCCATTCTGGGCTAACGAAATTGCTGATTTTGCAGAAAAGGTTGTTAAACCTATTACTGGCAATGCAGAAAAGCTTACAGAAGGCGATTGGGGAAAAATCAAGGCTCACTTTGCAGCTTATGAAGCTTGGCAGGCCGCTAAACCCGGTGCAGCAGTAGAAAGTCTTGGGGTTGAAAGATTGGATGCTATTCTTGCTAGCAATAAAAGGGAAGAAATTACTGCTCTTATTGCAAGAGACAGTGCTTTGGAACCAGAATTCAACAGACTTAACAATGTTGATAAAATGATAAGATATTATAAATATCTGTTTAAGCTTCTGAATAACTTTGTTTCATTCAAGGATTTCTATAACAAAGAAAAAAGAGCTATTTTCCAGGCTGGTACACTTTATATTGACAGCAGAAGTTGCACTCTTTGTATAAAGGTTGATGATGTTGCTGCTCACAGCGCTAGAGCAGTTGCAGCAAACACTTTCCTACTCTATTGTGAATGTACACGCAAGCATACCGGCGAAAAGATGAATGTTGCTGTTGCTGTAACTGATGGCGAATCAGATCAGCTCATTGTTGGCAGAAATGGTATTTTCGTTGATACAAAGGGAAATTACTGGGATGCTGTTATTTCAAAGGTTGTTGATCATCCTATCAGCATTCGTCAGGCTTTCTGGTCTCCTTACAAGAAACTTGGCGCATTGATCAATGAACAGATAGAAAAATATGCTTCTTCAAAGGATAAAGCAGTTACTGAAAACTTTACTGCAAAAGTTGGCGAAGCTGGTACAAAATTGCAGACTCCGGCTCCAGCTGCTGCAGCTGCGGCACCGGCAGCTCCTGCTCAAAGCAGCTTTAATGCCGCTCAATATGCTGGCATTTTTGCTGCTATAGGTTTAGCTTTGGCTACAATCGGTTCTGCAATTTCTTCTGTAGTTTCTGGATTTATGGCACTTAGCTGGTGGCAGATGCCTTTGGCAATTATTGGTATATTGCTGCTTATCTCTGGCCCTTCAATGATTATTACAGCTATGAAGCTCCATAAACGCAATCTTGGCTCTATTTTGGATGCTAATGGTTGGGCAATTAACACTAGAGCAAGAATCAATATTACAATGGGCCGATATTTAACAAGCATTGCTAAATTGCCGGAAAATTCTAAACGTAATTTTGATGATCCTTTCAAAGAAGAAAAGAACCATTGGAGAATGTGGTTATCTATTATTCTGGTTATCCTTCTTCTTATGTTCTTCTTCCTTCCCGGATTTGCAGATTCCAGACATATGGTAAAGGCTTTCTTTATCGGTGATTCTGCTTGTGAAGAAACCGTTAAAAAAGATGAAGCTAAAAAAGCAGAAGCCGCACCAGCTAAAGCATCAGCAGAAGCTAAAGCTGCTCCGGCCGAAGAAAAGAAGTAATTCAGCTTAAGTCTTGATAAAAACGCTTGAGAACCTTGTCTCAAGCGTTTTTTTATGCAAAAATAATAATAAAAAACAATTTTACTGAATTTTTAACAGAAACTTTTTTTATTTTATAAAATAAGATATAATTTTTTTATCAGGTAATAAGGTTCAAAAATAATGAAAAGAAGAGATTTTATTAAAAGTGTTTTAACTGTTGCCGCTTTATCTCCGCTGGCAAACAATGTTGCGAATGCTGATTCAAAAAATGTTATATCTTTTTCAGAAAAGGAAAAAACAATGAAAGTACTTATTATTAACGGAAGTCCTCGTGCTAATGGAAACACTTCGATTGCTTTACAAGAAATGGATAAAGTTTTCAAAGAAGAAAAAATCGAAACAGAAATCATTCAAATAGGAATGCAGAATATTAGAGGCTGTATTGCTTGCGGTAACTGTCATGAAAGAGGCAAATGCGTGTTTAACGATATCGTTAACGAAGTAGCACCTAAATTTGAACAAGCAGACGGATTGGTAGTTGGAACACCTGTTTACTATTCTTCTGCTAACGCAACTCTTCTTGCTTTTCTTCAAAGATTATTTTTCAGTACTAGATTTGCTAAGACTATGAAAGTTGGTGCTGGTGTTGCTGTCGCAAGACGTGGTGGTATAACAGCTACTTATGATGAATTAAATAAATTCTTTGGTATTTCAGGAATGCCGATAGCCACAGGGCAATATTGGAATGGAGTTCACGGAATGAATCCAGGCGAAGCTAAAGAAGATGCCGAAGGTTTGCAGCAAATGAGAACTTTAGCTAGAAATATGATTTTCTTAATGAAAGCAATAAAAGACGCAAAAGATAAATATGGTCTTCCTCATAAAGAAGATGGAATATTTACTAATTTTGTTAGATAGAATTTGTGTCAAAAATACTGAAAGAATAACTTACAGTAAAATCAATATTTTAAAATGCTACTAAACCTTTGAGCAATCAGGAAGGTGTTCTATGAATAAATCAACAAAAACTATAATCATAGCAGCAGCGCTATCACTGTTAGCTTCTTTTCCAGCAAATTCTGCTGACATAGAAGAATTTCAGACAAAAGAATATTACGGCAGTAACGGTTTAGATATTATTAATGCTGCTGAATCCTATTCCAAAGGCTATACAGGGAAAGACATTACAATAGGAATAAACGACCAGCCTGTAAACCTTGAACATAGTAAATTTGGATTAAAGACTGGTTCTAAATATATCGGCTCGTTAAGCCTTAATGGAATTGACTGGAAAAAAAATGACCATGGCACCCATGTTGCAGGAATTGCTGCCGCTGCTAAGACTGATTATCTCATGCATGGGGTGGCATTTGATGCAGATTTTATAAGCACTTATGGCCTTTCTGATGATTCTGATTTTTCAAAATATAATTCTTATTCTCAAATTAAAGTTATAAACAACTCATGGGGTGAAGGTTTAAATATTGATTATACATATGATGATGATGATGACGATGAAGATGTAGAAGATTTTAAAAATTATTCTTCTGATGAAATTTTTGACAAAATAGCTTCAGAGTTAGAAAAATTGGAAATAGGTGTTGACAGTGAACTAGGTCCCCTTTCAGATGCTATAAATCAAGATAAACTATTGATTTTCGCTGCTAGCAATGAAGGCGAAACAGTATCTGGTTATCAATCTTGTGCACCCTTATTTAAAAAGGAAACAGCCAACAATATTATTAACGTTACCGCTGCTTTGAATAGCTTTGATGGAACCAATCATCTTGAACGAAACTCTGATGGAAGTATCAGTGGAGATTTTATAAATGCTCCATTCTCTAATTTTGCCAAATATTCAGAAGAATACACTATTTGTGCACCTGGCTGGAATATTTGGTCTGCTTCTTCCAGCGATAAGAATTCTTTTGTTTCAGAAAGCGGAACCTCAATGGCCGCACCATTTGTTACTGGCGGCGCTGCTCTTGTTCAACAGGCTTTTCCATATATGAATAGCAAACAGATTGGGGATGTTTTACTTTCAACTGCTAATAATGATATTCACCTGGAACACAATTTTTTAGTAGCCGTTCGAGATGAAAATGATGATGATGATGTAATAATTGATCCTGAAAAATGCAACGTAAACCTCTTTTATTTAGACGATAGAACAGAATGCAGTAAGGAACAAATAATAGATGATATTACAGCTTATGCAGATACATTAGAAAACGAAACTGAAGGTCAGAATTATGCGGAAATTCTAAATTCTGACATAGAGTTAGGTCGTATAAAGGTTTATTACCAAACACCATTGCAGGAATTTATAGGTCAGGGAATACTTGATGTTGGTAAAGCTGTTAATGGACCTGGCGCTTTAAACGCTAGAAGATTAACTTCTGAAAATCTTTCTTTTAAATATGAAACAGATGAAAGACCTACTGTTATGTATGATATAGATACTAAGGGTTATGATTCTGTCTGGAGCAACGATATAAAGGAAATCAGAGTAGGCAAGCTCGCAGACGATAGTATTGAAGAAGATTTGAGGGAACGCTATAAATTCTATAAAGCGAACTGGATAGAACCTAATGTTAATAATCCTTTTAATGAAAAAGGAAACGAAGGTGATACTTTCGCAGCATATCTTACAAAAGCTTACGTAGAAAAATATAATCAGAATGTTGATGAAAATGGTCTCGAAGGGCTTCATGTTGGTCTTTTAAAGAAAGGTGCCGGCAATCTCAGATTAGAAGGTAACAACACATATAAGGGTGCTTCTGTTGCAGTAGAAGGAACTCTAACAATCAATGGCTCTGTTGCTGGCGATGCCTATAGTGATGAATACGGCACTATTGCTGGTAAGGGAATTATCAACGGCACTCTTTACAATAATAATATTGCTATTGCTGGTGACGAAGGTGTCGGTAATCTGACTATGGGTGCTTTGGAAAGTAAAGGCACACTAACTGCTGTAGTTAATGACGAAGGCAATACAAAGTTTATAGTTAAAGGTGATGCTAATGTTGATGGTTCAACTGTAAAAGTTCAAGGACTTGTTCC
>ONIU01000193.1 GCA_900317935.1 uncultured bacterium | reverse complement strand
TGCTGAAGAATTTGATACCTATCCTTGTAATATAGATGCAGTAGGTATGGTATACGATGAAATACCTCAAATTTATTTATTAAAGAATTGTGCATTTGAAATTGTTCCAAATACTAATATGAAATATTCAGAATATGTAGCAAAGCATAACAAAGAATGGACTAATATCATGACAAATCTGGGTTTTTATTGGTCTGATGTAAAAGAGCCTCCACAAGAGCCAGACTGGGATAATCTTGATTGGGATTTGCTTTGCCAGTCTGGTAATTAGAGTTAGGAAACAACGATGAAATTAAAAACTATTTTTTCTATATTTTGCTTCGTTTTATTTGGATATTTATTTTTAGGCTTTATGGTAATGCCTCTTTTTAATACTCTTTCTCAAATTTTTTCTGTAAAAAATGCAGCAGGTGAAACAGATTATCTTTTGGTCTTCAAATTTCTTTGTGAAGGAACCATGTCAGGATTTATTTTTAATTCTTTAAAATTAGCCGTAGCACTTGTTCTTTGTGTAAATGTTATCGGGGTCTCAATAGTATTATTAACAGAATATTTTGATATAAAAGGGGCACCAATTTTAAGATTAGCTTATATGACACCTATGATATATTCTGGGGTTGCATTAGTTGCTGGTTTTCAATTTTTATATAATTCTGATGGAATTATGACTACTTGGCTTTGTAAGGTATTTCCATTTATAGATTCACAATGGTTTACTGGTTTTAATGCTGTATTGTTTACATTGACTTTTGCAAGTACAGGCAACCATTCTTTATTTTTACGAAATGCAATCAGAACCATAGATTACAGCACCATAGAAGCAGCAAGAAATATGGGTGCAGGACCATTTAAAACACTTTTGAAAGTAGTTTTTCCAACAATGGTTCCTACTCTTATTTCACTAACTGTTATATGTTTCACTACAGGACTTTGTGCTATGTCAACTCCTACATTACTTGGTTACGATTCGATTAACCCAGAAATAGTAAGACTTGCAGGTTCATCTTCTGTAGATGAAGCTTTTCCACAAGCAAGAGCGGCGTTGTTGTCTATTATTCTTGCGATGTTTACAATTATACAATTAATAATACTGACAATTTATGAAAAAAAAGGAAAATATTTATCTGTAAGCAAGACTAAAACTAAACTTATAAAACAAAAAATATCAAATAAATTTTTAAACATAGCTGCTCACTTATACGCTTATGTTTTATTCATTATATATATGACTCCTGTAATTATGCTGATTATCTTCTCATTACAGAATTATAAAGCAATAGAAGCAAAAACAATAAACTTTTCAGCCTGGACTTTAAGTAATTTTGTCGGGAAAGCAGATTATGAATTCTTAACTAACAGAGGGAAAACAGTTATAAGAGAGGGAGCAATTAGTGGTCTTTTTGCTAACCCAGATACAATATCTGGTATTAGATTGAGCTTTATTTTAAGTGCAATAGCGGCTGCACTAGCCTGTGTAATTGTTGTTATAGCCTGTGAATACATATTTAAAAATAAGAATAAAAAAAGGGCGATACTTGTAGAAAGCTGCTTGATGTTTCCGTGGCTTTTGCCCACAATTCTAATATGTTATTCATACAGAATATTTTTTAATGATAACATTTGGTATGTTTTCGGACAAAATTTGTATTATAAAGAAAATGTCAGATTGCTTATAATAATGGCGTATACTGTTATAAGGCTTCCATATGCTTTAAGATTGATAAAGGCTGCTTTTTATTCAATTGATGAAGAATTGGAAAATGCTGCAAGGAATTTAGGAGCTTCATCTTTTTATGCTTTTGTAAAAGTAAAACTTCCTGTGATTATGCCTAATGTATGGGCAGTTTTTGCCTTAACTTTCTTAGCTTTATTTTCTGAATATGGCATGGCAGCTACATTTCATTCGAGTTATGGGAAAACATACTCAATGGTTGTAAAAGATATGACAGTAGAAGCTGGCAGAGGAGGGTATAACGTAAATGCAGTTGGAAGGCAATGTGCTTCTACTGTATTTAAAATGATTCTTTCATCAATTATTTTGTTACTTGTTTATGGATTAGGTTCAATGGATTTAAGAGAAAAGTTATATTATAAAAGAATTTATAAAACAAAATTAAAAAATATGCTAAAATTTATTGGGTTTGATAAAGGGAAAGAGTAATAATGATACAATTAGAAAATATAACTGTTAAATTCAATGATTTTGAGGCATTACACAATATTAGTCTTGAGGTAAAAGATGGTGAGTTTTTTACTTTTTTAGGACCTTCTGGCTGCGGTAAAAGTACAACTTTAAGAACAATTACAGGTTTTATACCTCTTTGCAACGGAAGAATAATTGTAAATGGCAATGATATAACGAATGTACCTATAGAAAAAAGAAACATAGGAATTGTTTTTCAAAGTTATGCCTTGTTCCCGTCGATGACTGTATATGAAAACATTGCTTTCGGGTTAGAAATAAGAAATCTGCCTAAAGATGAAATAAAATCAAAAGTTTATGAAATTATTAAAAAAGTAGATCTTTCAGAAATGCATCTTTCCCGTGCAGTAACCGAACTTTCTGGAGGACAGCAACAGCGTGTTGCCATTGCTAGAGCCTTAGTAACCAGCCCTAGTATTATATGCATGGATGAGCCACTATCTAACTTAGATGCTAAACTAAGAATAGGTCTAAGAAACGAATTGAAGCGAATGCAAAGAGAAATTGGAATAACCACTATTTACGTAACTCATGAACAAGATGAGGCTCTTACAATTTCAGATAGAATTGCTGTTTTTAATAAAGGTAATATAGAACAAATCGGAACTCCAAACGAGATATATAATAAATCAAAAACAGAATTCGTCTGCAATTTTGTAGGAGATATAAATAAATTAAACGAAAAAATAATTGATTTAATGCAATTAGAAAAAACGAAGCAACATTATGTCAGATTAGAGAGAATACATGTAAATCCTGCTAACAAAGACAATTTATTTATTCTTAAGGGAAAAGTTAAATCAAGTGAATATTATGGATTCTATATAAAATATTATATTGAAACACCACATCAAACAATAAAAGTTATAGAAAAAAACGATGGTATAAACTTTTACACTAATGGTTCTGAGGTAGTTATAGGAATAGCAAAAGAAGATATAATGAGTTATTAACTCAGCTTTCCCGCCCAGAATTCTGAAACGTTTTTCATCATTTTGAACTTCAGGCTGTCAGTAAGCAAGAATAAGCCATTGCAGTCTTCAAGTGGAATACTTTGTTGCGAGACGGCAACTGACGCTGCCCGTGGTGATTGTTGGCTTCTAAGTCTTAGCAGATATACAGTCATTGAGCTTTATATTCGATGCTCCCCTGCATAGTCTACTGAACTCTGATTTCTGCATTCAGGCGGTCAACCTGTTTCAAAAGCTCGGCATCAGAAGGCTGGAATTTAGGAATATCCAAATAATCAGAATAAAGCTTAAATCTGTTAATTTGGTTCGCTTCACTTGTAATCTCGGCTTCTGTCCTATAATCATCAGTAACTGCATTTTCAGCTATATTGAGAATCTTTTGTTCTTCAAGTTTCTGTATTAAGTTCTTTACTTGATTTATACTTTCAAAAAAATCAGCTGTTTCAGGGTATTGAGCAATTATTTCTTCTTCAGGGAAAGATGATGGGTTAAGCTGCTGGTGCCAGTAATAGCGCATTATAAAAGGCAATTCATATGGAACTGTTTCCAAATTGCCATGAAAAGGTTCTGTTAATGGGCCTAAGAGTCCTAACTGCATGCCTTCAATTACGTAATTTCCATCGTCTGGTGTAGACCTGCCGCTTTTTCCACTTAAATGGTCTTCAAGAAATTCATGTGCCATTTCAAGCTGTCGTAGCCAGCAATATCGCAATATAACAGCTTTTGCTTCAGTGAGTTTTAGTTTTAGATGTTTTATCTTTTCTTCATAACTCAAATCAGGAAAAGAAGTTATAGCATAAACATTATTTCTCCAAAGCAAGGATGTTGTTTCTAATGATATTTTCGCAAATTTTTTTAATTTGCCAGTAATTGCCTTAATAGCTAATACAAAGGTTTGTCCGGATTTTATTTTTTCATCGCCTTGAGGAATACTATCCCAAGGTTTTTCGTAAAAAGCATAAAGTAATGATTGCAGGCTTTTTAAAGTGTTTCTTAAAACCGTTTCTACCTTAAAATGAACAGAGTAGGGTGAAGAACCGCCTTGAATCTGCAATCGTTCTAATACATAATTGGCATACATTGAGTTCAAAAACTGAATTAAATCATAAATCAAGTATAAAAAGGCTACTATCATTATCATTAAACAAAAGTGTTTTATCAAGAGAATGTTTTTTGCTGCAGTAGCCCAAAATAAAATGGTTGAAATTATTCCTGCTGCTAGGACTCCTCTATGTAAAAAGCCATCATCGTAAGAGAAGAGATAAGAAAAGTATAACTTTGGAAGCTGAAATAAAAAAACCGGGGTTGATTTAACTTTTCCCGCAGTTGTTTCAAATCTTTGAGGAATACTCGGTGGTGAAGACATGAAATTTTTTTCAAGCGAAGATATATTTGCAGCGTTAGGCCTTCTCAAACCGCATAATGGGCAGGTATGAGCAGTAGAAATAATAGCCGCATGACATCTTCGGCAGTATGTATTTAACATTGGAACTGACATGAGCCTATTATATCATAGCCACTAATTTTGTTAAAGAAATGTAGTATAGAAAAAACAACTTTTGGAGCAAATGGCATAA
>ONIU01000114.1 GCA_900317935.1 uncultured bacterium | reverse complement strand
ACTTCTTCGTTGACTTCGTCTTTTTTATCCATGTATTAGCTTGTTCTCCCCTATTAGTTTTTATTATTATAACATAAGATATAAGTTATAAGTTACAAGATGTAAGATATAAGAGTGGTAAGTGATTGGTGGTAGGTGATACAAGGCTAAGGCCTCTGTGAGACGATTGCTGCCGCAATCTGTGAGACGGCAACTAACGTTGTCTGTGGTAGTTGTTGGCTATTAACACAGTGTAACGTCCCACAACGAAGTGTCCCACAGCGCAGCGTTACACTAAGTTATAAGACATAAGTTACAAGTTACAAGATGCAAGATATAAGAATGGGAAGTGATTGGTGGTAGGTAATACAAGGCTAAGGCCTCTGTGATACGATTGCTGTGTTGGAAGGGTGAGAAGGGTTGGAAGTGTGAGAAGTGTGAGAAGTATTAAGCTTTAAACAAAAACTAAAAAAAATTACTTTCTCTCTTGATGAAAACTAAATAAAAGTTTAAACTGTGTTAAATGTTTTTAAGGTAGTATTAAAACAATTAAGGAGTTTATATATGTCTGATTGTCTAAGTTACCTCGGTATCACTGGTACCAAAAATGTCTATGTTAACCTCAGCGTTGCAGAATTAGTTGAACAGGCTATTCTTCGTGGTGAAGGCAAAATGGCTGCTAACGGCGCTCTTTTAATCGCTGGCAACAACGGCAAAAGATTTGGCCGCTCACCCAAAGACAGATTTGTAGTAAAAACAGCTAATACCGAAGGCGTTTCTTGGGGCAAAATCAATGTTCCATTTGAAAAAGAAAACTGGACTAAGCTTCTCAACAAAGCTAGAGAATATCTGAAAGGCAAAGATGTATTTGTATTCGATGGTTTTGCTGGTGCTGATGAAGAACATCAACTTCAAGTTAGAGTAGTTGCTGAAAGAGCTTGGCATGCACTATTTGCTACCACACTTTTCATTGATAACAAAGCAGACAAACTTCAAAAAGACCCAGGCTTTACAGTTCTCAATGTCTGCAACATGCCAATGCCAGACTATAAAGAATATGGTCTCAACTCAGAAGTATTTGTAATCATCAACTTCGAAGAAAAGATTGTTTTAATTTGCGGTACTCATTACGGCGGAGAAATCAAGAAGAGCATTTTCTCAGTAATGAATTATCTATTGCCAGCAAAAGGCGTTTTCACAATGCACTGCTCTGCTAACATCGGCAAAGAAGGCGATTCAGCATTGTTCTTCGGTCTTTCTGGAACAGGTAAAACCACCCTTTCTGCTGACCCAGACAGACGTCTCATCGGTGATGACGAACATGGTTGGGACGAAAAAGGCGTATTCAACTTTGAAGGCGGCTGCTATGCTAAGTGCATTAAACTCAGCAAAGAAAATGAACCCCAGATTTACAATGCAATCAAGTTCGGTTCTGTATTAGAAAATGTTATCGTTAACGATAAACGTGAACCAGACTATGATGATGGTAGCATAACCGAAAATACTCGTGTAACTTATCCTACCAGCCATATTGATAACTGCGTAATGGAAGGTCGCGGCGGAATTCCAAAGAATGTATTTTTCTTAACCGCTGATGCTTATGGTGTTCTTCCTCCAATCAGCAAACTTTCTCCAGAACAGGCAATGTATCACTTCATGTCTGGTTATACAGCAAAACTTGCTGGTACTGAAGCAGGCGTTGATGAACCACAGGCTACTTTCTCAACTTGTTTCGGTGCTCCATTCATGGTAAGACATCCATCAGTATATGCTAAGATGCTTGGCGAACGTATGGAAAAATACGGCACCAAACTATGGCTTGTAAACACTGGCTGGAACGGTATTAAAGACGCTGCTGGCAAACCAAAACGTATGCCAATCAAATTGACTCGTGCTCTCCTCAAAGCAGCTCTCAACGGCAGCCTTAACAACGTTAAGTTTGAAAAAGACCCAATCTTCGGTATGGAAGTTCCAACTTCTTGCCCAGGCGTTGATGATCCAACAATGCTCATCACTAAGAATACCTGGTCTGACAAAGCCGCTTATGAAGCAAAAGCCAACGAACTTGCAAAGAAGTTTGTAGAAAACTTCAAGCAATATGAAGATGGCACTGATCCAAAGATCACTGCCGCTGCTCCAAAAGTAAAGTAAGCTAACAACCAAAAAAAGCCTCTAGCTTTCTAGAGGCTTTTTTTTGTTGTCTACACATTGTCATAATCTAATTTTTACTAAAAAAATGTGGTTATAAAAAAAGCCTAACAAAGGCTTTAACCTTTATTAGGCTTTCATTCTTTTCTTATAGATAAATTACATCTTTAAGCCGTTCTGAGCAACGTATTTACCAATAACAGAGAGAATATCTCCCTGATCTTTCTTTTCTTCTTCTGTAGTTGGATTCATAAGAGTATTAGCATTTCTCTTAGAGAGAATATTCATAATATTTACAGACATACCCTTGCCAAATTCAATTACTTTGGTCTGAAAAGCTTTATCTTCATCAGTCTTAGGATTAACTAATCTCTGAAGGTATTCCATACCATGACTCTTTAAAAAATCACCAGCTTTTTCAGCAAAACCATTACCAAGAGCATTTTTAGCCATATCAGCAAGTCCACCAAGATCAAAACCCATAGTTAAAATCTCCTATTAGAATAAGTTTGTGTACATTATTATAAAACAATTTTTAACATAATAAAATAGTTTTTTAGGGTTAAGGGAACAATAACTACTATAAATACCAACTACAAAAACTAATTATTTGTTTTTGGCTTTTTCCAATTCTCTGTTAAAGTCTTCTTCTGTTTTGGCAAGCTGCTTAGTTACATATTCATCATCTACAACTATTGATTTTAGTTTATCTTCTCTCAAAGCAAACATATCGTTACGCAATATGCGTTCAAAAACAGCTCTTAAACCACGAGCACCTGTTTTCTTTTCTAAGGCCACATCTACAACCTTTTCCAAGCCAGAATCTTTAAACTTTAATTCGCAGCCGTCCATTTCGCAAAGCTTTGAATACTGTCTAACAATCGCATTTTTGGGTTCCTTAAGAATACGTAAATAGTCTTCTTTGCCTAAACCATTCAATGCAACCTTGATTGGCAGACGGCCAATAAACTCAGGAATAAAGCCATATTCCATCAAATCTTCAGCTTCAACTTTATGGAAATAAGAATAATCTGCATTATTCTTAGATTGTGGATCATGATTAAAACCTATTAAAGAACCATCTTTACAACGTTTTTCAATAATCTTTTCAAGGCCAACGAATGCACCACCACAAATAAACAAAATATGGCGAGTATCCATTTTAACGACCTGCTGTGAAGTCGGGTTTTTACGTCCACCAGCAAGGGGTACATTAGCGACGGTTCCTTCAATCATTTTTAATAATGATTGCTGTACGCCTTCTCCGGAAACGTCTCTTGAAATAGAAACATTGTTGGAAGTCTTTGTTTTCTTATCTATTTCATCAAGGTAAACAATACCCTTTTGAGCTTCTTCGACTTCATAATTAGCATTAATTAAAAGAGAAAGAAGAACGTTTTCAACGTCATCACCAACATAACCGGCTTCAGTAAAACTTGTACAATCACCTATTGCAAAAGGAACCTGCAAAATCTTTGATAAAGTTCTGGCAATAAGAGTTTTACCGCTACCCGTTGGTCCTAGAAGCAATATATTAGACTTTTCAAATTCAACGTCTGTTTCGTTTATAAGGGAAAGAATCTTATAGTGGTTGTACACTGCCAGAGATATTACTTTTTTAGCTGTTTCCTGCCCGATAACATATTCAGATAGAGCGTCATAAATCTTTTTTGGAGTAAATTCATTTACGATTTTATGAAGATTTACTTTGCCAGGAATATCGCTGTTAACTTTTGAATACCCCTGTTCGCTTGCGTCTTTTCGTCTGAATATATCCATTGCGGTGCTGACACAGCTTTTACAGAGAAGCATTCCTTCAGTATTTCGAACAAAATCTCCTCCTTTACGAAGGTCTTTACCGCAAAAGAAACAGTAGGTCATTATTTTTCTCCAGCAAATTTAATGTACATTATTTAGATTGTGTTGTTGATTTTATCGCATTTTGGCCAATAATTAAAGTTTTTTATTTTAGCTAAAAGCAAAAAACCAAGCTATTAGCTTGGTTTTTTTCATACGCCCCCAATGGGATTCGAACCCATGTCGCAGCCTTGAAAGGGCTGTGTCCTAGGCCACTAGACGATGGGGGCAAAGAGCCGTTCTTAACTTCTAGTGGTTAGACTGAAGGTTATCAACGCCCCCAATGGGATTCGAACCCATGTCGCAGCCTTGAAAGGGCTGTGTCCTAGGCCACTAGACGATGGGGGCTTAGGTTTTTACTTCAATGGGCCCAGTAGGACTTGAACCTACGACCAGTCGGTTATGAGCCGACGGCTCTAACCAACTGAGCTATGGGCCCTCGAAGTGATTGCTATATTAACATAAAGAAAAATTTAATGCAAGTACTTTTTTTAAAAAGATTTAAGATTTCAGATTTAAGTTATAAGTTACAAGTTACAAGTTACAAGTTACAAGTTACAAGCTACAAGATATAAGAGTGGTGGGCAAAGAGAAACCCCACCTGGGTACAAACCTAAGTGGGGTTTTTCTTTTTGTTTAGAGTTAAAGCTTAAATATAATTCATCATTCCATATAGAATTCTTTAAGCTTCTTTGAACGGCTTGGATGTCTTAACTTTCTAAGAGCCTTGGCTTCGATCTGACGAATTCTTTCACGAGTTACGCCAAATTTCTGACCAACTTCTTCCAAAGTTCTCTGCCAACCATCTTCCAGACCAAATCTATATTTGATAACTCTTGATTCACGTTCTGTCAAAGTAGCAAGAACTTTGTTAATCTGTTCTTTCAAGATAAGATTGAAAGCCGTTTCAGCCGGTGGCAAAGCAGACTTATCTTCAACGAAATCGCCTAGATGAGAATCTTCTTCGCCATTAATCGGAGTTTCCAAAGAAATTGGATCCATGGCTGTCTTCATTATGTTCTTGACTTTTTCAATAGGCAAACCGACTTCAGCAGCCAATTCTTCAACTGCCGGGTCTCTTCCAAGCTTTTGAACAAGCTTACGAGAAGCTTTACGTAATTTGTTAATGGTTTCAACCATGTGAACAGGAATACGTATAGTTCTAGCCTGGTCAGCAATTGCTCTTGTTATGGCCTGACGAATCCACCAAATTGCATAGGTAGAGAATTTATAACCTTTGCGGTATTTGAATTTTTCGACAGCCCTAATAAGTCCCTGATTACCTTCCTGAATCAAATCAAGGAAAAGCAAACCGCGTTTTGTATATTTCTTAGCAACAGAAACAACAAGTCTTAAGTTTGCTTCAATAAGCTTTCGCTGAGCATCCTGATCACCATGTTCAATACGCTTAGCAAGTGTAACTTCTTCCTGCATAGTCAGAAGTCTGATTTTACCGATTTCTCTGAGATAAACTCTTACCGAATCATCTACATCTTCAAAATCAGCCTGTTGTTTTTCTTCTTCTTCTTTCTTTTCTTCAACAACAGGAAGTTTTTTATCAAGAACGCTTTCGTCATCATCAACAAGTTCAACTTCTTTATCCATCAACTCGTTGATGACTTCTTCAAACATTTCAGTGGACAAGCCGTCAGGTAATACTTTATTAATGTCCTGATAAGACAAATAACCTTGGCTTGTACCCTTTTGTATGAGTTCAGCCCGAATTTCTTCCAAACTTCGAGGTTCGTTTTTAGTCGCAACTTTTTTGGCAGCTGCCTGTTCTGTTGTCATAATGCTCCCTCATCAGTGTGAATTAACCAGCATGTCAAACTGTCTCTTTACTTCTAATTGTTCCATGCTGATCTGCGTAATTGCGATGTCGTCACCGCTGTCTTCCGCATCACGTATTCGCTTTTGCAACAACTTTAGTTTCGTTTCTAGTCTTCTTCTAATCAATCCTTGTATACATTCCTTGAAAGGCACCTCTGGTCTATCTTCTAAGGTAGTTATTACTTCACTTAGACGAGACACCAGTTCTTCATTGTCAAGCATAGCTAATATTTCGGCAGGCTTAAGTGTACCTCCGGCTGCTTCCTGGCTTGAACAGATTGTTTCGTATATTGCACGCAAACTAGAATCTGTAAAGTCATCAGCAGTCAGCATAGACTTGACCATTTCAATTTCTTCCGGCTGTTCAAGCAGGTATTTGAGAATCCATTCCTGTCTCTGAATTCCTGCATTAAGCTCAGGAGAAACTATGTTTTTACCTTTCTTAGAGAATTCACTCCCTTCAACTCTTTTACTTTCGAATTCCTTTTCTAGGATGTTTGGTTCGATATCAAGCAAATTAGACAGCTTGCGAATAACTTCGCTTCTAGCTATCGGGCTTTGAATTTCTGCAACCAGTTCTTTAAACTCCTGAATTAGTTTTTCTTTAACAGGAATTTCGAAAGGAGGTTTCATACCACGAGTACGTTTCTTCACTAAGAAAGTATATATATCTTCTGCTTTTTCAAGCATTTTTTTAAAGTTTTCTCCGCCTTCTCTTGAAACGAATGAATCAGGGTCATCGGCGGGGTCATCAAAGACAACAACCCTGGCATTAACCGGAGAATCTTTTTGTACAGATATAGCTCTTACAGTAGCTTTTTGACCTGGTTCATCAGCGTCATAACAGAAATAAAGATTTAAATCTTTTGTTTTGCTGTTTCTTGCAAGAAGCTGAATCTGTTCAGAGCCAATTGCTGTACCTAAAGATGCAACGGCATTTGTAATTCCATTTTGCCAAAGGCTGATAACATCAAGATAGCCTTCGACTACAATAGCTTCATTTTGTCGTCTTATTGTAGGCAGAGCTTCACGGAAATTAAACAGCATTTTGCGTTTATTAAAAGTTTCGCTTTCTGCGCTATTTAAGTATTTTGGTTCCTGATCTGGTGAAAAGACTCGGCCGCCAAAAGCAGCTACTCTGCCATGTACATCAATTATAGGAATCATTAGACGATTTCTGAATGTGTCATAATAGCCGTTTTTACTCTTTTCGCTTTTTTTAACTAAATCGACTTTTTCCATTGCGCTAAGCAATCTGGGATTCTTGCCAATTCTGCTGGTAATATAATCCCAGGAATCAGGCGCAAAGCCGATTCTAAACTTTTTAGCAGTTTCTTGAGTTATGCATCTTTTTTCAAGGTAATCTCTAGCAATTTTACCTTCTGGGGCATATAAAGCTTTTTCATATAGAGAGGCGGCTTCATTTAAAACCGTATAAAGGTCTTCATGTCTTTCTGCTTCAGGGTCATAATCTTTAGGGATTTCTACACCGCATTTTGCAGCAAGAAAACGTACAACTTCCGGGAAAGTGAGATGTTCTAAATCCATCAAAAAGGCAAAAACGTCTCCGCCTTTTCCGCAACCAAAGCAGTGATAAATTTGTTTGTCGGGGAGTACATGGAAACTAGGGGTCTTTTCTTTGTGAAATGGACAAAGAGCTTTATATGTGCGACCAGAATTTATCAGGTGTACATATTCCCCAATAACTGAAATAATGTCTGTCTTGTCTCGGATCAGACTTATTGTTTCGCTAGATATGTAGCCCAATGCAAACCCCTTAAGTTATCAGAAACCGTACATTCCTATTCGGAAAATTATAGTATAAAGAAATAAAATAGAAGTGTCAAGGGGTAGCAAGAATCAAATTTATCGAATTTTCGATAAATTTGATTCTTGCTGTGGTGAGCGAGAGGTGAGAGAATTAGAGAGAACATAATATTACTTTATAATAGATGGAAAATGTGTTAAATTCTACAAAGCGTTTTAATTTGAGGGTACATAATCATAATGAAAAAAACATATATATTTTTGATTATTCTGGTAATCATCTCAACTATTTCAATAATACTTTCCATTGATGGAATGAGAACTGCATATATTTTCAATACCAATTCCAAGCATATAACCGCAGCTTCGATAACACTAAACCAATTAAAAAGAGATTCCAGCGAAACCTATGGAATCCAGAAAGAATTAAATAGATTTTATGTTCTTTTAATGGAAAACAAATGTACCGCGAAAGAATTAGAACAAAGATGCATAGACTTTAATCAATCTGGTTATAAGTTTGTTAAATTAAGATTTTTCAACAAAAAACATAACAATGTAGACATAAGAAATTATACTGATAATGATATTTTAAACGGGGCAATGCAAAGGTTATATTCTGCATTAGCCACCTATAGAGCAACTGGCGATGACACCCAGATAAAAAGGTATCGTTCATTATTTGAAACATTGTTAGGCGCAATAGATTTATATAAGCTTGCTCAGGAAAGTTCCAGCTTAATTCCGGTAACCTTAAGCGGAAAACCGGGTTTTATCTACTGGAATGTTTACGAAGAACAAGTTGAGACACATGATATCGGCGGAATGCTTGCATGGATAAGAACTTCAGATATTCCTCCGAGATTTCTTTGCCAAAAGATAGTTGACCGGTACAATTTAAATTCATCTACAAACAAAAGTAATCAGATACTTGGTTATGTGGATACCAACCTGAATGGATTTTTATATCCTGAAAACATTATAGATTCAATTCCTGGTTTTTATTTCAAGGAATTAATACTTAAACTGCAGGAACTCAAAGCTTCTTTAAGAAGCTATGATATTATGGGAAATTTCCTTTTCAGCTATATAGAATTAGGCAATGGAAGATACTTTTTCTGTCTGTCTCCTAGTTCAGACGAAACTACAGCAAATATTCTTACGATTTTATTTGATATAGCAGTAATAATCGTTGCAATACTTCTATGTGTATTCCTTTACAAATGCAGTTTGATTAATAAATCTGAAACAACAAAAAAATCAGAAGAAGTAACCAATAAAGAATCAGATAAACCATCGGACAATAATAATCAAAAAACCGATGAAGCCCCAAAAGAGGCAAAGAAAGCAGATATCCCGCAACAAAGCGAGTCAGATTTATTTTACTTTGCAAACATGAGAGTAACCATTTCTGCAGCAATTTTACTAAGTCTGCTTATTATCTATTTCTTAAGCATAAATGTTTTCATAAATAAGTTTTCCAACAAAAACAATAGAGAACAAATCTATGCCAACTTAAATTCAGTAATAGACTGGCTTGATGAAGGTTATGAAATAGCACAGAAAGAACTTTCTGATAAATGGATGCTTTTAGCAAAAGACGAGGATATCAGAGCTTTAAACAAAGAAGCAATAAACAATATTTGCGAATCACTGAAAAAAGAGCACAGCATCGACAAAATGTTTATTACAGATAAAAATGGGAAAATACAATTTGCTTTTTCAGGTGACAATAGTAAAGGAAACGGCATATTCAACAAAATTATTCCAGTTATAGGAAGAAAGATTGCTTCAGAACGTTTTGGCACAGAAGAAAGCTGGAATAGCAAAATAGACAGTCTAATGGTAAATTCCATTGGCGAAAGCATCTCTGATTTGTTA
>ONIU01000190.1 GCA_900317935.1 uncultured bacterium | reverse complement strand
TATTATTTTTATACAATTTAATGGGTAAAAAATGTACATTCACTTTTGAATATGGACTAATTCAAAATCAGCTAAGCATGAGTTTTTAAGCTTAATATTTATTTAAAAAATACCTATTGACTTCTTACTTGTTATAATGTAAAACTGACTCGTGGGTCAGTTTAGATACTCGACTCATTGGTCGGTAAACCCAAAAAACGAATAAAAGTCTTTAAGAAAGGCAAGTTTAATGCAAAAGAAAAACGAACAAACAATGAATCGTATTTTTGATTCGGCTGAGAATTTGTTTTCAAAAAAAGACTTTCATGAAGTTAAAATGGAAGAGATTGCCAAAAATGCTAATGTTGGCAAGGGCACTATTTATACTTACTTTAAGAGCAAAGAAGATTTGCTTTTTAAATGTTTAATGCATAATCTTGAAGATCATCATAAAAAGTTTTCTGAAGTTGTTAATACTGATAAAGATTTTAAAACAACTTTAAAAGATGCTTTTGACTTTATGTTTGATTTCTTCAAGAGAAAGTCTGCTTTGATTCAACGCATTATGGGTTTAATGCCTCAACTTAAGCTTTCAGAATCTGATATTAAATACGCTCGTGAAATGTTTCACAAGACTCTTGATGTTAGTTCTGACTTTTTCCAAAGAGGAATAGATGAAGGAATAATTATCAATATTATGACTTCAAGACAAATAGCTATTGTTTTCCAGAAAATGTTTGACTTCAACGTAATGTTTGCCTTTTATGGTGAGCCTGAAATGAGCGTTGAAGATTGTTATAGATTTTTTACCAAGACTTTTTTCAGACAGGAGTAATCAATGAATAAATCAAAGTTATCCGCTCTGTTTTTGTTGGCTGTTCTGATTGCTGGGCCATCTTTTGCTCAGGATTATAAGATTCAGGCTTTAGACAAAGATTTGAATCCTATTGAAGACCCTAAAGAAATTGCTGAAAAAGAATATAATTTTTCAGATTTTGATTTGGATTCTGCAATAGAAATTGCTCTTAGTAGCAATAGAAGTATTAAAAATGCCGCTACTGGTGTTGAAAAAGCTGATGCTGCTGTATGGCAGGCTAGAACTGCTGCTAGTACTAAAGTTACTGCAGAAGTTACTCAGACTAAGTTAGAAGACGGCCAGCAGCGTGGGATAAAAAATGCAACTATTGATGATATAAATGGTTCTCACATCAAACTTACTCAGCCTATTTATCTAGGGCAGGCTGATAGAGCCGGTATTACTTCTGCACGTCTTGGCAGAGATATTGCTAAGTCTTCTCAGACTCTTACCAAACAGAACATTATTATGGCTGTAAGTAGAGCTTATTACAATTGGCTTTATGCTAGAGAAGTTGAAAACGTCGGTAAAATGGATTTGGATCTTGCTCAGGCTCATTATGATCTTGTTAACAAAAGATTTCAGGCTGAACAAACTTCTAAATATGAATTACTTCGTGCCGATGTTAGATTAGCTCAATACAAAAGTTCTTATCTAGGCAATAAAAATGATGCCTTAATGGCAAAGCTTTCATTGTTAAAACTTCTGTCTCTTCCAATGAATACTGATCTTGATACTACTGCAAAGCTTGAAATAGAAGATATTGAACCAAATGTTGAAGAAGATTTAAAGAATGCAATAGATCTTCGTGAAGATTTAAAAATATCTAGAGCTAGAAAAAAAATAGCTGATCAGTCTCTTGTTGCAGCAAGAAGTGGTGGAAAACCTTCAGTTGTATTAAGTGCTCAGTGGGGTTACGACAAACCTTCTTCCAGATTGGCAAGTGGAAGAAATGCTGACGATACTTGGAATGCAACACTGGCTTTAAGTATGCCAATAATGGATGCAAGCCTAACTAAGAGTAAAGTTAAAGATGCAAAAGCAGGCATTAAAGAAGCTGAAAATAACTATAATGAAAGTATTGAAAATACTGAATTAGAAGTTTATAGAGCAGCTCTTAGCTTGCAGACAGCTATAGAAGTGCTTGCTTCTCAGAAAGAAAACTTAAAACAGGCAGAAGAAACTTTAAGATTAGCAAAAGTTCGTTATGAAAATGGTCTTTTCACTCAGATAGACTTGTTTGATGCTGAAAATGCTTGGTCTAATGCAAAATTAATATATTTGCAGGCTATTTTTAATCATCATAATGCAAGACTTGCTTATCAATTAGCTGTTGGTAAGCTTGGACGTGATTTTAAGGGGTTCTAATCTATGTTAAAACAGAGTAAATCCGTTAACACACAACAATCAAACATTAAGTCACAGCATTGGTTGCTGAAAGTTATTATTGTATTTGCTATTTCGGCAGGTATTTTCTTCGGAATCAACTCTATTGGTTCTGCTGCAACTACCGCTACTCAAACTGCTAATACAAAAACTGAATCAACAAAGACAGAGCAGGTAACCCCTGTTTATTCACAATTAGTAACAACTGGAACAATTAGCCAGAAAATAAAAACTTCTGGTGAAATTAAGCCAATGCTTGGTGTAAGTCTTATTCCAGAAGCTTCAGGAAAAATAGAAGAAATATACGTTGATATTGGCGATTTCGTAAAAAAAGGCCAGAAACTTGCTCAGATTAATGATGAAACTCAACAGGCTCAGTTTGCTCAGGCAAAAGCTGCTTTAAATGTTGCTAATGCATCAATAAAGATGCAGGAAGTTACTATTGAAAGTTCCAGATCTTCTCTTGTTTCTGCAAAAGCAGCAGTAGAAGCTTCTGAATCTCAATTGAAGAATCTTACAGTTACAAGAAAACGTTTGGAAAAACTTTTCTCTGAAGGTGCTGTATCAAGACAGGATGTTGACGATATTATCACAAAATATGATAACGCAAATGCTGCTCATATTGCTGCTCAAACTAATGTTAAAAAAGCAAGCGATGCAGTTCAGACTGCACTTGTCACTTTAGAAATGAGAAAAGCAGAATTAACTCAGGCAACAGCAAATCTTAATGCTGTAAAAGTTAATTTAGATAAAACTATTGTGGATGCTCCTTTTGATGGTATTATCACTGCAAGATACGAAGATCCAGGTGCAAATGCTAATACAGCTAAACCTCTTTTCGATATTCAGCAAAGCAATCCTGTAAAAATTATCGGTACAATAATAGAAAAAGATTTGTATCAGATAATTGCTGGTAAGACCAGTGTCGTTATAACTGTTGATTCTGTTGCCGGACAGTTTAAGGGTGTTGTTACAAAGATTTATCCTTCAATAGATAATTCCAGCAGAACAGGTAAAATCGAAATACACCTTGATAATCTGGATAATAAACTTAGAACAGGTATGTTTGCTAAGATAGATGTTCTTGTTGCAACTCATGAAAATGCTGTTGTTGTTCCAAGAGATTCTCTTGTTAAATACGACAATAATTATTTAGCTTATGTTGTAGAAAAACAGGGAGATAAATATATTGCGGTAAAGCGTGATGTGAAAGTCGGTATTTTTGATGACAGTAAAGTTGAAATAATTTCCGGTCTAAAAGCTGGTGATAGACTCATAAGCAAAGGTACTGAATTTGTTCGCGAAGGTGCACCTGTAAGCATAGATTAATTGGAGATAATATAGATGAAGTTTTCTGAATTTGGGGTAAAAAATCCTGTTACAACATCTATGATTTTCGTAGCTATTGTTGTATTGGGTGCATTTGCATACACATTAGTAGGCATCGACTTAATGCCGAAGTTCGATGTGCCTGTTGTAATGGTAGTAACTCAGTATCAAGGAGCTGGTCCTCAGGAAGTTGAACAGCGTGTTACAGAGTTGATAGAATCACGCGTTTCGTCTGTAGAAAATGTTGACGAAGTTACTTCAACTTCAATGGAAGGTATTTCTTTGGTTAACGTTAAGTTCAAGTGGGGTATCAATATGGATACTGCCACTAATGATATTCGTGATAAAATAGACCAGATTAGAAAAAGACTTCCAGATGCTGCAGAAACACCGCTACTCATGAAGATAGACATGAGTATGATTCCTGTTGTTATTTATGGTGTAACAGCTAAAGAAAGCTGGAACAAAATCGAAACCATCACCGACGATAAAGTTATCGACCGTTTGAAACGTATTCCTGGCGTTGCTACTGTTACTGGTGAAGGCGGTGCCAAGAGAGTTATCAAAGTTAAATTAAATCGAGAACGTCTAGAATCAACTGGTATTACTGGTGCCGAAATAGTTAATACTATCAGAGCTCAGAACCTTACTAACCCTGGTGGTCATATCAGAAGCGGTGAAATGGATTTCTTGATAAGAACTCCAGAAGAATTTACTTCTGTTGAACAGGTTGGTGAAGTTGTTTTAAGACATACCGCGAACGGTGTAATAAAAGTAAAAGATGTTGCAGAAGTAGAAGATGGCTTGAAAGAACTTACTGAAGACTTCCGTATGGATGGTAAGCAGGCTAGAGGTATTATGATTCAGAAACAATCTGGTGGTAATACTGTTGCTGTTGCTCAATCTGTTAAAGAAGTTGAACAAAGTATCAAAGACAGCCTTCCAAAAGATATGGAATTAATAGAATTCTTAGACACTTCAACATTCATCAAGAATACTGTTAGTAACCTTAAAGATTCATTAATCTTCGGTGGTGTCTGTGTTTTATTGGTTATTCTTTTCTTCTTGAGAGACTTTAGAGCTAGTCTGATTGTTGCAATCACTATTCCAACATCTTTAATCATCACGTTCCTGTTGATGTTCCTTAATGACTATACTATTAACCAGATTTCACTTTCCAGTTTGGTTATAGCAATAGGTATGGTTGTTGATAATGCTATTGTTGTTCTTGATAATATTAAACGATATATTGAACGTGGCGTAAAAGTAAGAGAAGCTGCAGCTTGGGGAGCTTCAGAAATGACTGCTTCTGTTGTTGCATAAGAGAAGCTGCAGCTTGGGGAGCTTCAGAAATGACTGCTTCTGTTGTTGCATCTACCTTAACAACAGTTGTTATCTTCCTGCCAATTATGTTTACTACAGGTATTACAAAGATATTCTTTGGACAGTTGGCAGCAATTGTTTCAATGGCACTATTAGCCTCTTTAATATCAGGCTTATTGCTAACTCCAATGTTGGCTTCAAAAATTCTAACTCCTACTTCTGAAATTAAAACGGGTGTTTTTGCAATTTTTGAGAAATTTTTAAAGGCTATAGAAAACTTTTATGTCAGTATTTTAAAAGTCTTGCTTAAGTTCAGATGGACTATGGTTCTTACCATGATTGTTCTTCTGATATCTTCTTTTGGCCTTATTAATTTTGTTGGTGTTGAATATATGCCTAATCAG
>ONIU01000306.1 GCA_900317935.1 uncultured bacterium | reverse complement strand
TAGGCTAACTAACAAATAAATACTGATTTTTCATCTAAATTCGAGTTTTAACACAGCCTTTCGCAGACCAAACAATTCTCTAGCCCTTAAGCTTTAAGCTAGAAATCAAAACCGCTTGGCATATCTTGCCAAGCGGTTTTTGTAATTGTTGTAGTTATTAGTTATAGTTTTTAATGAACCAGTATAACTCAAATAATATTTGATAAATTGCGTTTCGAATATATAAGTCTTCTTACTTCCATGTAGTCATCTATAACAACGTAAAAAACAATATAATTCTTAATTTTTATTTTATAATATGGATATTTACGATTTTTAGTAGATTTATATTGTTCAAAGGCTTCTGGGGCAACTAAACGATTATTTATTGCTTTCTCAACGTTATCTATAAATTTTAAAGCAGTAAGAGGGCTGTTTAAATCTTTTGCAATATAAGAAACAACAGAGGATAAATCTTTATAGAATATAGGTAAAAATCTTAATTTATATTGCTTTTCAAACATTTAAAGATTTTCTTAATTTGCCAAAAACTTCATCTGAATTATATCTCAAACTTATTGTTTCAGCCTCTAAATCTGCTTCATCAAGTTTTTCTTCTATTTTTAAATCTTCAAGATATTCTATTTGATGTAAAATAGCTTGTTTTATTACTTCTGAAATAGATAAATTATTTAATTTCGCAAAATTAGTGACAATCGCTTCTTCTTTATCATTTAAGTTAATAGAAACTAGCATTTATTTTTCCTAGTTGAAGTTTTTGGTTACTTATTTTCTTTATTATAAACATAGTCTAAAATGTCTGCAATATGAAATATTAAAAATAAGTAGCATCTGTTGCAATTTATTTAATACAATATGTCGAATTCGTTGCAAAAATCTCTAAAGTATATGTCTAAAAATTAGCAAAAACCTTGCAAAGATGCTTAGATACATATATAATAAGAATAGAGGTTAATATGCTTAGACGAAAATTTTATGATATCCTTCTAAATTGGAGAAGAACGAAGAAAAACGAATGCCTTTTAGTCAAAGGAGCAAGGCAGATTGGCAAAACTTTCATTATTGATCAGTTCGGAAAAACTGAATACTCAAGTTATATTTATATAAATTTTATAGAATCGCCTGAGCAAAAACATATATTTGACGGTTCTTTGGAAGCAAAAGAAATATATAAAAAAATATCTATATATCTACCCAATATTAATTATGTTGATAATAATACTCTTATATTTATAGATGAAATCCAATCTTGTCCGAGAGCTAGAACAGCCTTAAAATTTTTAGCACTAGATAATAAATATGATGTTATCGCGTCTGGTTCATTGCTAGGTTTACATTATAATAAATTAGTAGAAATGGAAAAAGAGGAAGAAGTTTCAATTTCTATACCTGTAGGTTATGAACGTGAAATAGAAATGTTTTCTCTAGATTTTGAAGAATTTTTATGGGCTAATGGAATTAGTGAAAATGCAATAAATCAATTAAAAGAGTATTTTACAGAAAAGAAATTTATAGAAGAATATATTAATAATCATTATTTAAATCTTCTTAGAACCTTTTTAATTGTTGGTGGTATGCCAGAAGTTGTAAATAATTATCTAAGTTCAAATAATTTTCAAAAGTCTTATTCAACTCAACAAAAAATATTAAAAGCTTATGAATATGATATTGATCATTATGCTAAAAATATAGAAAAGCCCAAAATTAAAAATTGTTACTATTCTATTCCGAGACAGTTAGCAAAAGAGTACACAAAATTTCAATACAAAAGTATTGAAAAAAATGGGAGTTCCAGAAAATATGCAAACTCTATAGAATGGCTAATTGATGCTGGTTTGGTAAAAAGAGTTAATAATCTTTCTGTTCCGTTAATGCCATTAGTAGCTTATGAAAAAGAAGAAGATTTTAAGATATATGTTTCAGATATTGGACTTTTAACTTCTATGTTTGGCTATCCTACTCAGACAGCCTTGTATAACGATACTTTGTCTGGGGCTGCAAAGGGCGGAATTTACGAAAACTTAATATTTGATATTTTGATAAAAAAAGGCAAAAAACTCAATTATTATAAAAATCAGAATAATACTCAGGAAATAGAATTTTTATATGAAAATGAAAGTGGAGTAATACCCATAGAAGTTAAATCTTCTAGAGGTCAGACAATTTCTTTAAATGAATTTATTAAAGATTATAATCCTCAGATTGCTTATAAATTAATTACTGGTAATATTGGACAAACAGGAAAGAAACTTACTTTACCTTTATATATGGCGATGTTTTTATAATAAGTGCTCCAGGCGAAACCGACATCTACGGCGCCCAACAGCACGCCCCAATCTTCTCTATTCAATTTTAAGAGATTAGAGAGGCTGTGCTAAAACTGTTTTTTAAGTCCAAATTAGATTGTGCTAATTGC
>ONIU01000113.1 GCA_900317935.1 uncultured bacterium | reverse complement strand
ACAGAATAGCAGGAGCTACTGCTTCAATGTTTTTTATGGCTCTGAAAAAGGTTCCTTCAGGAGTTCCATAGGCTCCGGAATAAACTTTGTTCATGTCTAATCTAAATAATGGTAGATTCCAGAGAGCACTGATTGCTTTAACAGATAAAGACTTCCCGCAACCAGAAATACCCATCATTAGAAGACCTCTTGGCGGCCTTAAACCTGCTGCAATAGCTTCTGGAGTGAAGAGCTTTCTTCTTTTTATAAGCCATTCTTTAAGATTCTCAAGACCTCCGACATCTTCAATGGTTTCTGAACCTCTGACATACTCAAGAACTCCGTCTTTTCTAGCTAGTTGTTCTTTTTCGTCATGGAGTTTAACTAATATGCTTTTATCAAGAGATTTCAGGCCTACGCATGCTTTGTTTAGTGAAAACCTTATTTCTGCAGAAGTAAAACCTTTTAAAGATGTGTAGACTTGGTCTAATTCATCTTCACTAAGGTTAATTGTTATGCCTCTTTTTGAAAGTGCAGAAAAATAGTCATCAACAAGAAACTTAATTTCGTTTATTTCGGGAAGCTTGTAATCAACTAAGGTTATGTCTTTGTTCAACTCTAATGGCAGAGTAAACTTAGCTCCTAAAAGAATTAGAAATTTGTTTTTTCCTCGAAAAGCAGAATAGACGTTCTTTATTCTTCGCTGTATTTCATTATCAGCAAGAATTTCAGATAAATCTTTAAAAATATAAAACCCTGGTTTTTCTGAGTTTTGTATTTTTTCTAATGCTTCAATTGCGTTTAATGGTTCTGAACTTCCTGTTGAAGGTTCACATAACCCATTTTGAAGGTCCCAGACAAAGAAAGAACCGTTACCTTTGAAGGCTGAATTAAAGAAACCAGAAAGGGTTGTTATAGAAGAATCTTCTTCCCATGTTTCTATTGCTACAACTGGGTAACCACCGGATAATACGTCTTTTATTGCTTTTATAGAAGACTGTCTGATTATAGCGGGCTGAGTCATTGTTATTTTATTGGAGCAATTGCTTTGATTAATTTATCTAATGCAGCACTTAAGAGTGTGCTGTTTTGTTTTTCTTCTGCCAAACAGGTTTCGCGGTAAAAATGTGCTTCAAACAGGTCTCTAATACCATCGTCGTTTAATGAAGCATATTTTGAAATAAATATATTCTGTTCTTCTAGTGCGGGAGGGAGGTTAGTAAAATCTTTCAAATCATTTAGCATTGTATTATTAACCCTTTTTATTGAAAAGCTTTTAAATATTATAACCTAAAAAAATGGTTTGTAAAGAAAGCATTATAATCAAAAAATTAAAAAATTTTATTAGCTTAATTGGAAAATATACGATGCTTTTTCTGCTTTACTACGGCTTTAATAGAGGTTTATTTAATTTTTTCTTGATATTTTGTTTTGTATAAATATATTCGGGTTCAGGAGAATCCTATGAATAAAAAACGTTTGAAAATTGTTGCTGAAAGTATTTTGGAATCTGTTACAACACAGTCCGAAAAGGCAATTCAGCATTTTGATAGTAGTCCTCTTCCGGACAAGGAAATACTATATGAGTTGATTCAGGATATCTTCGTAGTGCTTTTTCCAGGCTATTTTGGCCGAGCGGGAATGTCTTTTGACTCGATAGAAATGCGTATAAGTTATCGTGTAGCAAGAATATATGAAACTCTGAAACCCCAAGTCTATCGAGAAATGATACACGGTTGCCGCAAGGACCCTAAAAATTGTAGTATTTGTGAAGAAGCGGCAGAAGAATTAGTGCTGAATTTCCTTGAAACCGTGCCAGAAATAAGGGATTGGCTGGATAAAGATGTTGAAGCTGCTTTCAAGAATGACCCGGCTGCGGGAAATTTTGACGAAATTATATTCAGTTATCCTGGGGTAGAAGCAATTGCTGTCCACAGAATAGCTCATTTCTTTTATCAGAATGGTTTAAGAATCATTCCAAGAATATTGTCTGAATGGGCACACTCGAAAACAGGAGTAGATATACATCCAGGAGCAGTTATAGGACAAAGCTTCTTTATTGACCACGGAACAGGTGTTGTCGTTGGTGAGACAACTGTAATTGGCGACAATGTAACTTTATATCAGGGGGTAACTCTAGGTGCTTTGAATTTCCCGAAAGATAAGGAAGGAAAAATAATCAGGAATGCCAAGCGTCATCCAACCATAGGTCATTCCACAGTTATTTATGCTGGAGCAACTATTCTTGGTGGGGAAACAGTTATAGGCGAACATAGTGTAATTGGTGGTAATGTTTGGTTGACAGAGTCTGTTCCGCCTAACTCACGGGTAGTTATAGGGGATTCCGGAATAAAAATAACAGACAGAGGAAATTCAAAATTACCTGAATCTATCAGAGATCAGCAATAGATTCTTAGAATCATATTTAATCTGCAATCTTATCGTTAAATAAAAATAAATATTTTCCGATAAGGTTGCTGATTGCGTGAATTCTCTATTATTCAGGTAAAAGAATTGAAAAAAAAGACATATAAATGGGCTGTTCTTCTTTTAGCAGTATGTTTTGGATGTTTTTTAACTGGGTGCCGACAGGGACCCTCTAAAGAACCTCCAAAATATTATGAACGTGAACTTGCGAGAATGAAAAAAGAAGAAGCTAAAAAAGCTGCTGAAAAAACAGAATACCAGTTTATGTCTGATCGGTATCCCTGGCGTGGAACAAAAAGCGATACTCATTTGCAATGTGTTCCTTGTAGAATTAAAATAGAAGATAGATGTCTGTCTTCTAGAATAGAGTATTTAACAGAAGTAGTTCACGGAAAAAGAAAATGCAGAATAAAGTTTAGAGATTGAAATGGGCAGGGTAAGAGAACAGATTAGACGATTTTTAGTCATTTTTTTAACGATATTTTTTGTATCGTCTATCTTTTCTACCGCATTTTCTAAGGCTCCAGTAGAAGATTTTGCAGTTGCTGAATCTGAAGAAGGTGATGAAGGCGAAGAAGGCGATGAAGAAGAACATGAGCCAACAGAAGAAGAATTGGCTGCTGCCCAGGCTGCCTTAGATAAAAAGACTGAAAAACTTGTTGAGGAAGTTAAGAAGATAGGTAATAACAGTTCAGCTATAATTGAATGCCTATTAAAAGATGAAAACCAGGATGCTTTGGATAATAGTGCTGAATTATTGGAAAAATTGGTTGGAGCTCTTTTAAATGACAAAAAGCAGAATTATTCAGATTTAGAAAATTATGGACAAAAGCTTTGTAGTAAAGACAAAAAGTCTGCATTAGGTAACTTGGCCTTAGGGCTTGGTTTGATGAATAAGAAGAAGCCTAATTTAAAAAGAGCTATGGAATGCCTTTCTATTGCAAAAAGTGCTAAAAATCCTCATCCAAATGCTTCTTCTGCATATTTAAGCTGTTTAATGAAAAGATTTGGCTTATATATCTTTTTAGGAATAGCTGCTGCTATTGGTATTCCTATTGGTATTATAATAAAAAAGAAGAAAGCCAAAAAAGCTGAAGAAGTAAGCCAGAATGCTGAAGTAAGTGATGATGGTGAAAATATTAATTTGCAGCAATTATTGAATGAAGGCCCTGATTTAAGTGGGAATAGTGATAGTTCAGCTGAATTGAATATGTTGAACAATGCTGATTCTCTTCAAAATACCAGCTTAAATAAAGATTTGAATGTTTCTGAACCGGCAAAACCACAAGAACAGCCTGTTTTAGATATAAAATCTCCTGAAATTAATAATATTAAGAATAATGAAGCACCAGTAAATCAGATACAAAAAGAAAAAGCTGAAGCTAAGCCTTCTGCTCCAACTGCGAATAGCAATTCTTCGTCGATTGCTTCTACATCAGTTCCTGCAACGGATAGTTCTACCCAGACTACTACTGCGACTGCTCCTGCCAAAAAAATAGTTCGTGTAGTAAAAAAGGTTAGGGTTAGAAAGGATTCGGAAGGGAATTCTTATGTTGTTTCTGAAAGCCCGGCAACTTCAAGTTCATCAGAATCTGATTATAGTAGCAATACTGTGAATAGAGCGGATTTGGAAGCTGTTAAAACTATCAGCAGACCCAAAGAAAAACCTTTACCTCCTATAGATACCCAGTTGGATATTTTGTGGGGAAATTTAAGCCGAAAAGCTATGCAGGGTCATATCGGACTTATGGCTAGAAAAGCCGATGCTTTACCTAATGCTTTAGGACCAACAAATTCTAGTGGCGGGCCAGTATATAGCGGTGGATACAGTAGTGATAACAGGGTAACAGATATTCGTCTCGGAGACGTTTCCATAGATCTTTCAGAAGAAGCTTTAAAAGATGATCTTGTTGGAAAACTCAAAATGTTGGCTATTACTGATGCTGAGCTCCGAGAATTGTTTGCCATGAAGAATCCGGCTCATATTCCTCATCTAATTGAATATATTATGACAAAACCAGAACCAATGCGTTTGGCTTTTGTTGCAAAAGAAATAGGCAATTACGGTGATCCGGCAGTTGTAGATACTTTAGCTAGTCTGCTTTATCATGAAGACGAAAGGGTCGTGTTAGCTGCAATTCAAGGGCTTGAAGCAACCAAATCGCCAGCGGCAGTTATTCCTCTTTGTCCTTTTTTGAGGTCAGAAATACCTTTATATGCGCAAGCAGCTAGAACAGCATTGAGCAAGTTCGGAGCAGTTAAAATAATGCAGGCTCTTAAAGATTTGCCAACATTTACAGATATCAAACTTAAAGAAGCAGGAATATTTGTTCTTTCCAGAATGAAAGGTGATCCTGTTGAAAAAATTTTAAAGACTCTTTTGAACGACGAGTCTTCTAGTGTACGTATCCAAACTATTTTAGCCATGTCTTATCAGAAGAATCCGGTTTATATTGATTCTTTAAGAGAGTTTTACCGTATTGCAAACGAAACTGAAAAGTCTATGACTAGAAAAGCAATTGTTTATTTAAACGGTTTTAATAAATAGTTTTAGATAAAGTAATTATTTTATTCTAGTCTGAATTGTTATAAAGGAAATATCTTCACGCCATGGAAGATTTAAAGAATATTCGTTTACACTCTTTAATATTTCTTCTGAAGGATTGCCAATGCCTGTAACCAGTTTTTCGTTTACTGTTGAAATGAGCCTATCTTTCCCAAATTCTTCACCAGTACTGTCTACAGAATCTATAGCCCCATGAGAATAAAGTACTAAGATTTTATGTCTTAGTGATATTTCATGTTTTGCATAAGAAGTATTTGACCCGGAATTAAAACCTAGAGAAGTTGATGGAAGGTTAATAAATTCAGAGGCTTCTCTTTTTGTGTCATATAATATAGGATTAGGCTGTCCCGCATTAGAGCAGATTATGTTTTCATTAGTCGGGTCTAGAATGCCTATAAAACAATTAATGATGTGTTGATTCTTGATATATTGTTCAAATTGCTTAGCAAGTTTACTCAAAGCAATTTCTGGATTTTGCGTATAAAGAGGCATTATTGTTAAGAACGCTGCTTTCAGCATTGTCATCAAATGTACTGATTCTCTGTCGTTCCCTGAAATACTTGCAGAAATTATTGCGTAAGTTCCTTGTTTTAATGGCAGACAATCGAAAAAGTCATTCGGAACAAGATTAGATGAAATATTTGACGGATAAAGAATATAAGTACCGCACTTTATATCTTTTTCCCAAGGTAAATACTGATTGAGTTCTTTGGTTATATTCAGTTTCCTTACCATTTCTGCTGTATCATTAAATGCTTCGGAAATAGTTCCAAATTCATTATTTGAACGAATTTTGATTCTGAAATCATAGTTTTTACAGCCAAAAGCTTTAACACCGTTTATTGAATCTGTAATAGGCAGAACAAGATTTTTTGTCATTAAACGTGCTAGTGCCAATCCCATAATCATAATAATTACAAAAATAAGCACAACAGTATTAACCTGTTTTTTGTATATTAAGTCGATGTCTTTTTCTTTAATGATTTTTAATAGAACATAGTGCTTTAGATAAGAACCTTTTAAGACGCTTACAAAGCATTTTTCTCCTTTTAAAGTCATTTCATGAGTAAATGACTTACTGTCATTTTCACTCTGCTTTAAAGTTGAAGTAAATGTTTGATATTCATTGAGTGAAGGGAAACAAGTTGCATAAGGATGTGCTGATACTGCTCTTATGTCTTCGTCGGAAAATACTCTGTTGATTCTATTATTTCTTACTTTGATATCATGAAAAATATCATCAAGATACATTCTTTCAAGGCAGTCGAGGTTTGTTAAGGTTACATAACCATACCAGGCTTCACCTGAAGGTCCAGGTATTACATCCAGATAAGCGAGTATTTTTTCTTTTATGGCTTCCAAATTGGTAAATCTAGAAATATTTGTTTTGGCAGCTTGGAATAATCCCATTGAATGGGATTCCACGATTGCGTTAACAATCATATTGGATTTGTTTTTAAAAGCGCTGGATATTATATTTTTGGACTGATTGTAAAAATCCATTGAGGAGGCGGAAGTGCTTGAAAACACCTTTATAAAAGCTTTGTGCGCCTCTGTTCTCTGTGATTCAGTCGGGTAATATAAAACATCTTTTTCGTTGAAAAGATAGTTTCTATGCATCTGAGTGAGGATTGCACCACGGTTGAACCAGCTTTCATATATTTCCTGCTTTTCTTTTAATGGTTTATCTCTATGTCTTCTGACTTCGGATGAAACTAAAGCAGATGAAAGCAATAGTCTTGAATCAGAAGAAATCAAATGAGCACTGTCTATGAGCGAATCATTACACATCTGCATGAATTTATCTTTGATATAGTCAAGATTTTCAACATTTTCAGTCAGATCTTCATTTATTTTTCTATATTCTATGAGCTTAGAAGTTATATATCTTGAAAATCCTGAATCTATTTCTGAAAGCCGTTTATAATTCTTTTGCTCTTCATGGGCAAGAATATAGCTTTTTAATTCGATTAAATACTGAGATGCAAGAATCGCAGCAACTATTATAGGTAGTATATAGCAAATAATAAAAAGCCAAATAATGCGCATTCGCAAGTTCAAGCCTTTATTGGGTTGAGAAACAAAAGCAGTGTAAGTTACTTTAAAGAATAAAATACTTAAAATTAAGAACAATAAAGCTATGCCAAAGAATAAAGGCCATGAAGGCTGATTTATGTCTTCTGCTCCAACAATTAAACAGTGTTCGTTTAATCTTTTCAGACAGACCAATTTGGAATAGCGTCTGAATCTGTTTGTTGGATTCATTTTATAATATGCTTTTATAAAATCTTCATTAATTCTGGTATCTTTTAAAATATTAGGCAATCTGATATCATTCTGGTCTATAAAGCCATAATTGTTTTTTTGATTATCAGTGATTTGTTTTGAAAGTATTATTTTGTTGCTTAATTCGTTGTAATGAGCAAATATTAATATGCCACCAACAGATTGATTTGATATTTGAGAATCATAATCAAAGTAGCAGAGTGAGAATCTGTCTGGATTACCTAACTCTATTGCTTTGCCCTTTTGTGCTCTGACTAGTTTCAAAATTAAAGAGGGTTCTGGTATTCTTTTTCCGATTTCTTGAATTTGTTCCTCTGTTATGTTTTTTTCATCAGGGCTTGATGAAGCTAATTTTAAAAATAATTCGAATTCATTAGTGGCATCTTGGGTTTTTATTATATCTAATTTCCCATTAAATAGAAAAACTGACAACATGTTCTTAGGATATCCGTTTGTAAAACCATCTATTACTCTTTGTAAAAAAGCAGGGTTAATCGGATTACCTTTTAAAGATTTAAATAATTCAGAAAAATTGTTCTCGAAAAATCTGGCTCTGCTACTGTCATGAGCTATTTCTTCCAATCTTCTTTCTATTTGGTTGAAACTATGTAAATCTTTTCTTTCACAGTCTTCTGCAATATATAGATATAGGCTTGTCCATATAATAGAAGAGGGAAAAGCCCAGACAAAAATTATTATTAGAAGCCATTTGAAAAGGTTTTTGTTTTTTAAACCATTATTATTAAGGTTTTTAAACATCTGATTGACTCCCTGTCTTTTGACTTCTTATAAGAGCTATAGGATTAATTTCTGCAAGCTTTTTATTTATTTTAGAAACTATATTTTCATTTTTTCTATAAATATATAAGAAAGAATTTTCGTTTTTATCAGTTTTGATTTTTTGAGAAACGGAATTTAATAAAATTTCTGTTGATTGCTCTTCAGAACTTTTTTCTACAAGACATTTAATAGCTTCTTTTTTATCTTCTGACATTTTGTCTAATATTAAAAATAATGAATTATTTGGCAGTTCTAAATTCAAATCACCTGTTTCTAAGATTTCTCTAATTGAATTGCCGTCATCTAATAGCTTTATGACTTCGCTTTCTAATTCGGATTCAGAATAATTATACCTAATAAGGCTGAAATCTCCATATCCAGAATAGTTAATTATACCTGTTTTGGTATTAAGAAAAATAACGACTGCATCAAAATTAAGATTAACTTTGTGATTTACTCTAAAATATTCTTCTAAACTAGATAGCAGCAAAGAAGGTGAATGCTGGCCAGTCTGTTCTATAAGTGTTTTTAGAACAGTACCAGCCATAGCTAAAGGTAACGAAGAGTCTAAACCTTTGCTTTTGCCGTTTTTTATGGCAAATATTGAAAGAATATCCTGATCTGGTAGTGTAGAAGAATAATATAATGTATTTGAATTTAATTCTGATTTATTGAAAATATCTACTTTATAGGATGAGTCGTCAAAAGTTTTGAATGGTAGCAGCTCACTAACTATATTTGATTTTGTATAAAATTCTTTTGTTTTTATAATAAGATTTGTTATACCTGTTGAAATACTTTCTAATTCACTGCTTTCAGAGTAATTAATTGTTTGCTGAATTTCATCTTGTTTATTTTCAATATTTTTAACATTTTTCTTAAGAATATTCATAGGTCCATTTATTGAAAAACTTAAAATAACACTAATTACAATTATAAAAAATAGAGAGCAAATTGAACCGATTAATAAAACATTAGAAAGGCTAATTGTTTTGTCTCCCATAAGTTCAACAGGCATTGAAAGGAAGAGATTGTAGTTTTTCATTTGATTGGCAGGAATTGCTGCAACCAA
>ONIU01000111.1 GCA_900317935.1 uncultured bacterium | reverse complement strand
GTATCAAATGAAGCGTAAACAGATTGTGGTTTAATTTCTGAAGAACTCATTGTTCTTATTTAGATATAGAATTTGTATTTACAGGGAAAGTGAAATATGTGTCAGGATATGGTTCGTTCTTTAGAGTAAAATGCCACCATTCTTCTGCTAAAGGTTTGAAACCATGTTTTGTCATTACTTTGCGTAGTAACATACGATTTGATAATTGTGTTGCCGTAATGCCAGTAAAATCTGGATGGCTCAATTTTCCAAAATAATCGAAGGTTCCGCCCATATCTACTTCTTTTTCTAATTTCATATCAAATAAGGTAAGGTCGACTGTGCTTCCTCTGCTGTGGCCGGAATGTTCAGCGATATAGCCTAGTGGAAATAGAACTTTCTTTTCTAATTCTGGATAAAAATATTCTTTCATACGGGTATCGTTAGCGTCTAATGCCCAGTTCATGAAATGGGTAACAGCCTTTTGAGGGCGGTAAGCATCGAATATTTTAAGTCTGTAGCCTTTACTTACAAGTTCATCGCTAACTTTTTTCAAAGCAACGGCAGCAGGTTTGGTTATAAGAGCTATTGGCTGTTCGTAGCCGTCGATACGTTCACCGACAAAATTATATGTAGAATAATAGCGGATTTCTAATATAACATCTGGAACAGCTTCGCTTAAAACAACAAAATTTGAAGAGTCATCTGAATATTTGGTTGTATCTTTTTCTATTGATGTAATTTTTGAATTATCCCTTGCTATTACAGGTGTAAAACAGCTAAGAAACAATGCAATTATAAGTATGAATTTTATTACTTTATTTATTGTCATTATTTGCTCCATTGTTAATACTAAGGATTAGTTTAAATTATATCATGTTGATGATGATAACTACAAATATGTGTCTGGATGTCATTAGCAGAAAACTCGAAATTCGTAAAAACTTTGGTGTGGAGGCAATAGTCCTTACCCCCTTTGTTAAAGGGGGATGTCATGCAAAGCATGACTGGGGGATTTTTAAACTATTAGAATAATCTAATTATGGAGCCAAAATCTGGTTTTTTGACCACCTCGTCTACACATTGTCATAAACGTATAGCTTTCAGGGCTAAAGCCCATACGCTATACTTATTATTACAAATGTGTAGCCAATTAGCAAAATCTAGTTTCGGAGTCAATACATGGTTTTCGAACAACCTTTGGAAGGCGTTATTAAAAAATATTGATAAAAAATTTGTGTTTGCTTAAATATAGGAAAAGAAGAAACTTGCTACGTTGCTGCTACGTTGCTTGACTCTGTTTTTATTTGTTTGAAAAACATTAAAAACCGTTTTAAATCTGAATTTTTAAACTTGGCACGGCCTATGCAATATATATCAGTGTTGATGAAGATTAAAAGTAATCAACAAAATGATTAAGTAAATTACCTACATAGGAGGGAATATAAAATGTCAGTATGGAATTTCTTGAAAGAAATGGATCAGTTACAGTCACAGCTTGGTGAACTCACAAGATTTGGTGCTCGCCATGGTTTCCCAAGAACTGCTTTCTTGCCAGGTGTTTCAGCAAGACACTTCCCAATGATAAATATAGCTTCTGATGATCAGAAGGTTGTTATAGAAGCCCTTGCTCCTGGTCTTGATACAGACAGTCTTAAGGTTCAGGCTCTTGCTAACAGAGTAACAATCAGTGGTGAAAAGGCAAAAGTTAATGTTGATGCTGAAAAGTTCCACAGAAATGAACGTTCAACCGGTAAGTTCTCAAGAACAATCGAACTTTCAACACAGATTGATCCTGAAAAAGTTACTGCTGAATATTCTAAGGGCATACTTACAGTAACATTGCCAAAGGCTGAAAAAGCCAAAGCTCACAACGTTGCTATAAGTGTTAAATGATGAGTTTTTATGGTAGTTGGTTTTTGTTGTAGTCGTTTAAAAGTTTTGAATAACAGTTACAATAACTACCAACTACAATAAAAACAGATAGATTGATTTTAACGATTAGACCTGTAAAATGGATTGCCACGGCTCTGTAAGAGCCTCGCAATGACGGATATTAATATAAGGAGAAAATATCATGGCTGAAAAAACTATGGATAACACTCAAAATAAAGAAAACCAAATCGCTAAATGCGAAGAAACCCGTGAACCAGAAACCTATGTAACTCCGGTTACAGATATATATGAAGAAGATAAAGGCCTCTATATGATGGTCGATCTTCCAGGTGTTGATCAGGATGGTTTGAAACTTTCTGTAGAAGAAGGTGTTCTGACTATAGAAGGTCATGTAAAGAGAAACGAAGGCAAAGAATACCTCGTTAGAGAATTTGAACCAGCCAACTACTACAGACAGTTCGAACTTAGTGAAGCTGTTGATCAGGAAGGCATTAATGCAGAACTTAAGAACGGTGTTCTTAATATATTCCTGCCAAGAGCTAAAGCTGTTCAGCCTCGCACAATAGAAGTTAAGTTCTCATAATAGATCTGAATAAATAAAAAAATCCCGGTATTGGTTTATTATCAATATCGGGATTTTTTTTGCTTCGAAACTTATGAATTAAAAAGGATATAAGAATAGTTCTAATAATAATAAAAAAATTTTTTTAGAAAACGTGGATTTTTACCTTTATATTTTGCCATAAAGATGTAATATGTAAAAAGCATATAGTTTTACTTAAAAGGAGAGAAAAAAATGAATTTAAAAGAAAGAGAACTTTTAACAGATGAAGAATTAGATACTGTCGTTGGTGGAAAAACATATGAATATGAATTTGTTGAAGATACCGAAAATGGGGATTTCTACAGATGCAATATTTATGATAATGATAATTCTACAACAATATGTATTCCTGCTAATGAATGGGATAACTGGGTAAATAATACAAGTCAAACAAATGATATTTTCATAAGGATAGGTAAAAAATAATCTGATTTATCAATGAATTTTTACATAAAATACTGTTTTTTCACATTCCAAAGTTTGACACTTTGAAGCTAAAAAACGACGTAAGAGCTTATTATAAGCGAGTTTACGTCGTTTTTTTTAGAGTTGCGTAATGTCTTAGATCATGTTTCAACTATTTATGGTTTTATTCATCTGGTCACGCAAGACAAGCTATTAAAATTTGACAAAAAATTAGCCGCAAATGCGACTTTGAAGGTGGAATTTTATAATCTAACGTTCAAACTTCCGAATAGTTCTAAAATAATTAAAAAAAATTTTTAGAAAGTGTGGATTTTTATCTTTATATTTTGCCTTAAAGATGTAAAATGTAAAATAAAAGGATAGAAAAATGAATTTAAAAGAAAAAGAATCTTTAACAGATGAAGAATTAGATACTGTCGTTGGTGGAACAGACTATTTGTATGAAAGAGTGTTTGATAAAGGAATGGGTGATTGTTACAGATTGACTAACGATGATTCTACTGTATTGGTTGCAGTAAATGACTGGGAAGATTGGCTAAAACAACAAAAAGAAAAAGGAAATACTGTTAGTCCTCTTTAATAGTTATCTGTTTTTCTTTTGAAAACAAAAAGTAATGTTAATCATAGAAAAATAACAAATTATTTTATAAGGAGAAAGAGAAAATGGATTTTAATGAAGATTATCTTTTGTCTGATTATGAATTAGACGACGTCGTTGGGGGAAAAACTTATACTTACCAACTAATGCATCATCCAACAAAAGGAGATTACTACAAGTGCGTTTCACCTGGTAGAACAATATGTATTGGCGTTGATAAATGGGAAGACTGGATCAAAAGATGCGAAAAACGAGGAGATGAACTTATTTCTGCAACAAAATAAGTAGTTCTTTATTGTAAATGAATTGTATTAATAAAGCCTGTTTATTCTTACTATTCTTTGCTGTATTGAGTGTTTCTGTATATGCTCAAGACCCTTTGCAGTTATCTTTAGAAGACTGCATAAAAATGGCTTTAGAGAATAACGAAAACATTGAAATATACAAGCAAATAAAGGAATCAGCTAAATGGCAGCTTTCTTCTGCTAAAAAAGCAAAAGGTGTTAATATTAGCTGGCAGACCAGTGCTTATAGAATAGATAGAGACTATTATTATACGACTTTTGGAAATACGCTTTCGATGCAGGTCCCCATTTCTACTGGCAGGCGTATCGAAGAAACAATTAATCGGCAGCTTCTGCAATTAGATTCTGCCGATATTTCTTTGGAAAACCAAAAGCAGTTAATTCGTTTTGCTGTTATTGAAGCCTATTATAATGTTTTACAATGTAAGAATCTTGTTACTATAGCAGAAAGCGGAGTAAGAATGTCTTCAGAGCAAATGTCTGTCATTCAAACTCAGTATGACGAAGGTGCTTTGGTAAAATCAGATTTGCTTCATATGCAGATTGAATTGGCAAACTATGAACAAGGACTTATTGATGCAAAAGGATCTTTAGAAATTGCAGAAAATAAACTTTTATCTTTAATTGGTTTGCCCATTGATACACTAATTGAAACCACAGATAAATTTGAATATTCTCCTTACCCTATGACTCTAGAAGAATGCTTAGAGTTTGCAAAAGCCAATAGATTGGATTCAAAAATAGCAAAAAATGCGGTAAAACAGAGTGAAACCCAGATAAAAATATTAAAAGCCGATGAAAAACCAAGTATTTCTGCTGTGGCTAGTAAAAATATAACAGACAATAAAGCTTCTCATTTCTCTCGAAATGAGAGTTGGGAAGCTGGTGTGGTTATGACATGGAAAATTTTCAATAATAATGAGACAAAACATAGTGTAAAATCTGCTGAAGCAGAAGTAAAAAGAGCAAAAGCAGAGGCTGTTGGAGTAGACAAAAATATTCTTTTGCAGACAAAATCTGCTTATATACAGATGAAATCTGCTGAAAAAAATATAGAGACTTCAGCAGAAGCTGTTTTAAAAGCTAAAGAAAACCTATCCATATCTCAAGCTCGCTACGAAGAAGGTGTTGATATTCTGCTCAACCTTACTGATGCCCAGGAAAAGCTTATTAGAGCAGGAACAAACTATTATACTGCTCTTTATGAATACAATCTTGGCAGAGCAAGCTTAGAAAAGGCTATTGGTAAGTAGTCTATCAAAAAATGTAAATTATTTTTTATATTTACAATTGTGTAGAGGGTTTCTTTTTGGGAGCAAAGAGACAATAAAGCACTGGCAGTATGAACATCGTCATTATTGCAGAGATAAGAATACCACCTATAGCTGCCTGACCAATGCCCGTTCTTAGTTCGCTTCCTAAGCCAGAATCAAAAGCCATCGGAATCATACCAAAAACGGCCGCCAAGGTAATCATTGTAACAGCACGCATTTCATGCTTTATAGCGTCTAACATTGCGTCTTTAGCATCTGAACCTTGAGTAATGTTGACCTGAACTCTATCCATTATAAGAATGGCGTTGTTTACAACTATACCTATAAGCATTACTCCACCTAAAAGAACCATCATAGATAGTGATTCTCCCGTAAGCCACAAAGCCCAGATACATCCGATCATACCCACAGGAATAGTTACAAGAATAATGAAGGGTCTCAAAAAAGAATCAAGAATAGCCGCTAACAACAGATAAGTTAGAAGAAGAGCTATGGCACCAACTTCTATAAAGTCATTGATACCATCTTTTAACATTAGAACTCTTCCTATGAAATCGGCGGAATAACCAGCAGGTAATTCGCCGTCAGCTGCTAATAATTCCTTTTTTATTCTATCTGCTGCGGTTCCTAAAGGCACACCTTTGGCTGGATTTGCATAAAATATAATCGCTCTGCCCTTATCACGTCTTGTGATAAGAACTGGTGAAATTTTATGATTAATATCAGTGAAGTTGCGAAGAATGATTGGGTGACCTGGAGGCCCAGGTAATTCAAGCTGTTCAACTTGATTCAAGCCTTCTCTTTCGCTTAGTTTTACTCTAATATCGTAGGTTCTAGCATTTTCTTTGTAAGTACCAGACTTAGTGCCTTCAATATTAGTTCTAAGCCCAAGACCTAATGTTGTTGCAGGAACTTTGACATCGCTTAAAATCGCACGTTTTGGTGTAACAACTAGTTCGTTTTTGCCTGGTCTAACAGAGGAATCAACGTCCATAAGCCAATCAACCTTTTTTGCTCTTGCAACAAGTTGTTCGCCACGTTTGTTTAAAACGTTAAAATCATTGCCTCTGATAACCATTCTTATTTGAGCACCGCTACCTGCTTGGTCAGGCAAAGAAGTGCTTATGATTACGTCTGGAATATTATTTAATCTGGAATTTATTTCGTTTTGCAGTTGGAAAATATTTTTTTGTCTATCTGTTTTGTCTACAAATTCGCATGTAATCTGTGCTAGGTAAACCCCTTCAGAAGTTTGTCCAACAGAGCCTTCTATTTTCCCTATGTTGGTAAGACGGTGTTTTATTTCAGGAATACCGTCTAACAGACTTTCGATTTGAGTTGTTCTATCAATCGTCTGTTTTAAAGAGAATGTAGAAGGATATTCTAATTTGATAACCATTTCACCGCGGTCACTTATTGGCAGGAAAGAGAAACCTATTGTCTTAACCATACTCAAAGCGTGAAGAAGAAGCACAATAGAAACTAATATTGAGACAAAAGATAAAAACTTGCTTTCAACAACTTTGCGAACTACCCAGACACAAGCATCTGTAAACTTGCCGAAATATTTGTTCCAAAGGGCTTCTAATTTCTTAAGAAAACCGCTTTTGTTTTCGTCTTTAGTAATAATCTGCCCTGCAATACCAGGTGTTAGAGTAAAAGAGATAAGCAACGAAATAACTGTAACGCCAACCATTGTTAGTGCGAATGGAATAAAGAATTGCCCTATTTGTCCTTTCATAAGGCTAACGGGGAAAAGAACTACAATATTAGTACCCGCACTGGCAAGAACAGCAACAACTATTTCTGTTGTGCCGTTTATTGCAGCATCTGTGCTAGACTGCCCTGCATTTACTTTAGAAACTATATTTTCTAAAACGACAATAGAATTTGTAACAAGAATACCTATTGAAAGACCTATTGCAAGAAGTGTGGCTATATTGATAGTGTAGTCCATCATAGACATAAGCAATACGCCAGCAACAACAGTCAAAGGCATTGTTATAGCAACTGTTAAAGTCGACTTTATGTTATATAGGAAGAAAAACATCAAAACAGCTGTAAGCAAAATTCCCTGCCATATATTAGAAATGGCATTGTCTACAGAAGCCTGAATGAATTTTCCTGTATCTGAAACCCATAATATTTCTATTCCACCAGGTAAATTCTTTTTAATTTCTTCTATTTCTGATTTAACCAGGTTAACTACTTTAACAGCGTTAGCATCAGACTTTTTAACTATTTGAACAGCTATGCACTGGCGTTTATCGATCATTGCCGCCTGTCTTCGTTCTTCTGTTCCCATCAGAACCTGACCTACATCATGGATGGTGCATCGCTGGCCTTTCTTGTTGGCTATTTCAAGGGTTTCTAATTCTTTTAAATTCTTATAGTCAGCGTCGAATTTGATTGTGTATTCGGCTCCTTCATGCTTTATACGCCCTGCTGGAATCATCTTGACTTCTTTTTTTATGGCTGCAACAACATCCAGACTGCTTAAACTTCTGGCGGCCAATTTGTCTCTGTCTAATAAAACGTGGACTTCTCTTTGTGCACCGCCTGTAAGCTTAACTTCAGCAACACCTTTTATGCCTGCTATAGCGTCTTTAAAATCGTTGTCTGCATAGTCATAAAGTTCGTCTATCGGTCTAGAACCAGTGATTGCAAGATTTATAATAGGCTGTGCGTTTATGTCGTATTTCAAAACAATTGGTTTTTCAACGCCTTCAGGGAAATCGTTTAAAATAGTGTCAATTTTTTCTCTGATGTCGTTTGCCGCAGCATCTACGCTTGTTCCAACTTCAAATTCCAATAAAGTTTGACAAACATTATCTAAACATGAAGAAGTAATGCTTTTTAAACCGTCTAATGAGCCTGTTGCGTCTTCAATACGCTTTGCACAGTCTGTTTCAATTTCTTCTGGCGAAGCTCCAGGATAGATTGTTACAACAGTAACATAAGGCATATCGGTTCTTGGAAGCTCTTCTAGAGGAAGCTTTCTATAGGCATTTAGCCCTAGCAAAGTAATAGCAATCATCAGGCAGACAATCGCAACCCAACGTTTAACAGAAAAATTAATCAGGCTGCCCATTATTTTGCTCCGTTAGAAACCGCTATAGAAGAACCATTGTTAACCATATGCTGACCAACAACTATAACTTTGTCGCCAGCTTTTAGTTGTTCGCTTGTTACTTCTGTATATCCTTCATTTTCAAGCCCGACTTTAACTTTTATTAATTTTGCTTTTCCATTTTCAGCAATAAAAACAGCTTTACTTCCATCACGATTTACAAGCGATGATGTTGGAACTGCCAAGCCAGAACGTGTCTCTAGAACCAGAGTTAAATTGGCAAGACCGCCAGGAACCATAAGTTTGCTATTATTTAAAGTGTGACATTTAATCTTGAAAGTTCTTAGTTCAGGTGATATTTCTGGGCTTTTGTAAGTAACACGAGCATCTTCTGGTATTTCTAAAAAGCTTTTTACTTTTACTGGAGTATTTTCAACATTGACTTTGTGATAATACTCTGCTGGCAGATATGCTGTTACTTCTGTATCATTAGGGTCTTTTACTATTACAATAGTTTTCCCTGCTGCTGCCATTTCACCAGGCTCTTGTAGTTTTTCAGATACAACACCTGTTAAAGGGGAATAAACTGTAGAGTCAGAATAATCTTTTTCGGCGATTGTCAAAGCTATCTGAGCCTTGGCTAACTGCTCTCTTGAAAGATCTATAAGTGTGTTTACGTGTTCAAAGTTCGCTTCTGAAACCTTGAATTTTAATTGGGCTTTTTCATAATTGTCTTGGCTTGTAGAGCGGTCTTCCCATAATAGTCTTGCTCGTTTGGCATCTATTTTAGATTTTTCATAATCGGCTGAAACCTGCTTTAGCTGAGCTTCTTTTTCTTTTAGAGCAAGACGAGCTATTACAACTTCCTGTTTGCGAATTTCTAGATTCTTTTGAAGTTTTAATGGGTCGATTACAAAAAGTTTTGTTTGACCGGCAACAACCTTATCGCCCTCTTTAACATATATAGCTTCAATTGGCCCAGAAATTCTAGGGGAAACTCTGGCAATATTTACTGCCTCAACTGTTCCTTGTACTTGAAGCAGTTCTTCGAGAGATACTTGAATAGACTGTGCACAAACAGTCATGCTTATTAGGCCAAATATAACTGAAAGTACTGTGGATTTTTCCATTTGTGACTCCTATTCTATATTTAAAGATTAGGGTATAGAGAATTGTTTTTGCAATCACTAGTCGCTCTGCTAAGCTATTTTGGAGTTCAGCAATCTAGCCTAATCTTATATAAATCTTTTTGTGAATTATATCACATTTTTATGTTTTTGTTTATTCTAGTTGGTTTTATTTCTATTAATCAATTTTGTAAACAATCAGTTATCTAAAAATGTAAACTTTCGCACGAACAATAACTACAATAATTACCAACAACAATATAAACTTTCA
>ONIU01000364.1 GCA_900317935.1 uncultured bacterium | reverse complement strand
GGTGGCGGAGGAGACGGCCTAAGAGAAGCTTTGGTAGGCACCTGGTATTTGAATTTTGAAGATGGAAAACCTGTTGTTCCTAATGCCAAAGGCGAAGTTGATACTATGATTTTAAAATCTGATGGCAGTTGTTTAATAACTGATTATGTTTGGTCAGCTAAAAATCAAACATATTGGGAAGTTGGAGCAAGCGAAGGAACAGACAAAGGAACCTGGAGCTATGCTGATGGTAGATTATATATAAAAATTGATGGAGAAGAAAATAGTGTATCTGTTTCTTTGGATAATGGTAAATTAACCATAACAGGCACTTACGAAGATTCAACAGATACTTGGACTTCAGTTTACAAGAAAACAAAATATGGTGACGACGAAAATTCTGGTGGTGGTTCTTCCCAACCAGTATCACCAACGAATCCAACAAGCATAACTAAAAATGACTTGGTAGGCACCTGGTATTTGAATTATGAAGACGGTTATGCTGTTATTCCGAATTCGAAAGGAGAAGTTGATACTTTTATTTTAAAATCAGATGGTAGTTTTACGATTAAGGCTTATGATTTTGAAATGTATAACGGTTACTGGGAAGTTGTAGGAACTATAAATACTATTACAGGAAAATGGAGTTACTCAAATGGTAAATTAAAATTAATAATAAATGGAGAAACAGTAACAATGGATGTAAACATAGGTAAAGATGGATCGTTAACAACCATAGAAACCTATGAAAATCCACACGAAACTATTACTTCTGTCTATAAGAAAACAAAATATGGCCAATAATAATAAAAATTTTTATTGTAAATAGTAGTAGTTGTTTTTGTTGCTATCAACCACAAAGACAACGATGGGTTTTAAAAGACTCACTTTTAAGAACTTATCCGAAAACTTGAAATCTAATATAAAATTAGAATTACTTTTTTTGTTGACTACACATTGTCATAATCGTATAGCTTTCAGGGCTAAAGCCCATACGCTATACTTATTATGACAAATGTGTAGACATTTTCCTCGAAGAAGCGCCCACAGTTTAGCTGGGGGAGCCGTCAGCTTGCTGACTGAGGGGGTCTTCTTGAATTAGCGCAACCCCCCTTTCGTCAGCACCACTTCAGCAGTAGTTTATCAAATCCTGTGGCTATTGCACGTCGCCATCCTTGGCGGCTGCCCCAGTAATGCTATCGCATTCTGTGGGCAGATCTTATTGCCCGAAGAAGCTCCCCCTTCAGTCTCCGTGAAACAGGCGTTTGTAATAGTATCGCTAATAGAAGATTTGCTTCCATAACAAAGATGTTAAAAGAAATGGCACATAGTGCTAAAAGGGTCTTTAATAGTTTGTCACTTTTCCACGAAAAACTTCTCTACGAAGAAGCATATTCTATATTAGAAATAAAATTATAGATTATTTAAAGCTTGTTCTGGATTATAAACAGTTATTTGTGAATCTTTATAATCACCAGGATTTCTTGTAATTATGCAATCAACTTCTAATGATTTTGCTGATGAATATTGAACAGCATCTTCGAAATCTTTCCAACCTAGTTGTAAAGCAAAAAGAATTTCTTGTTCATTAACCCCAGCTATATGAACTATTTTCAATAAATTATTAATCAATTCTAAAACTACAGTTTTATTATGTATTTGCCTATTAGCGATATAATAAATATCTGTTAAGGATGTTGCAGAAATATATTCGCAAATATCATTTCTATCTGATAATTCTAATATTTTAAAAGAAGATTTATAAAATGGTTCTCGTTTTAATAAAACATCTAATACGACATTAGTATCAATCATTAATTTCATATTTACTTAGTCTTTCATTGCGCAGTTCTTCTAAAGAAAGATTGGTATTCGGAATAGCCCCTAATAGAGATTTGAGGATTTCACTTTTTCCGGACTTTTCTTCATAAGGTTTTTCTTCTGATGGAATAACAATAACTTCAAGTTTATGATTTCTATATTTTTCAGGTAAAGCTAAAATACTCATTAATTCTTCTGCATCTATAAATCTTCTAATAGCTTCCATAATCATTAAAACTCTTTCTATTAAAAATATTTTCTAATTTAACATATATAGTTTAAACCAACAAGTCAACCTTCTATCAAACA
>ONIU01000108.1 GCA_900317935.1 uncultured bacterium | reverse complement strand
ATTCAACTACATCTTGAACGAAAATGGGACGAAGCTATCGCAACATTTGAAGAAGTATTGAAACTCGACCCCAATGACGGTCCGTCAAAAACTTATATTGCCCGCTGCAACGAATATAAGGTTAACCCACCGCCAGAAGGCTGGGACGGCCGCTATATTCTCACTCACAAGTGATGCCAAGCTTCGCTTGGCGTAGTTATTGTCGTTGTTAGTTGTTGTATTTATTGTAAGACAAATGCAAGTAAGCTTACGAACAGTTGTATCAAAGAATAACTAAGAGATTTACATTTACAAAAACTGGCGATTGCCAGCTTTTTTGTAAATGTGGTTGATTGCCCTAAAGCGCCTTCTTGGAGTTTGTCTAAAAACTATGTTTTGACTCTATAATTAGTTCAGTCTAATTATTTTGAAATTCCCCTTAATCCAGCTTTGTGACTCGCTGACATCCTTTATCGAATGTTATTCCATCCTGGACATTCGATATAGCAAACATCCTGTTTGCCAGCTCACTTGCATGCCGTCATACTTGGCGGTAATACGAAATGGTGGGTTAAAAAATGCTTTCCATTGAGTAGTCACTAATTATCAGAGCAAAGACTATTCCGAAATTATTAAACAAAAATAGAACTCCACATATCACGCAATAGAATTAAATTTATGAATTTAAGTTGCAGAAATATTCAAACTTCCGCCAAGATTGAAAACTTTAAATTCGGTGCTATTTAATATTAGGTTGCTAGTAATATTATAATTAAAAGGGAAAAAACAGGCTAAGTTTTGAAGTTCTTCTAAAGTTCTGCTTTCTTTATTATCTGAAAGAAGAAAGCATTTTAGCATAAACAAAAGAATTTCATCATTTGTTATATTTTGTTTACATATTTCGTAACTGCCTTGTTTAATGTTTTTTATAACTCCGAATTCCTTTAAAGTAGCTAATGTTTTTTCTATTGAATAGAATAGGGTAGAACGTTCGCCCCATTCATCGAACATTTTCTGTTTTAGTTGATTATTAGTGAATATATCTTGGAATTTGGCGATTTGGCCTATAATTTTACATATATCTGCAAATACAGGATAAGCCTTAATTATCATAGACCAGTGAATAGCCATAGAATATTCTGGATAAAGCTTTATTAAATATAAAGCTTGTTGATGTATTTTATTTGCCTCTATATCTTTACAAAACCAAATATTCATAAGAATTTTACAGGTTTTTCTGTTATTTATTTCACTTTTTATTTCATAACTTAAATATTGTGATAAATGCTCTTTTAATCTTTTTTCATCTTTCTCAGATTGAAGATAATTGGCGGTCTCGTTAAGCCAATCTATTTTTATATTTCTTGATAATCCTATATTTTTAGTCATTTCGCTACCTTTTTACGTTTATATAAAATAACATTCTGTCAGATACTTTTTAGAAAGTGAGCGATAACTCACTACTTTAATTTCTTTTCTTTCACCTCAATGAACGGAACGATTACCTCATCTAGGGTAATACCACCATGACTCATGAATTTGTTGTTTGGAGCATCAAAAGCTTTATTCAATGGACAAACAAAATAATCATAATCTTCTTTCAAATAATCTTTTGGAAGCTCTATTAAATTAGCCGTAATAAAAATATCAAATTTATTCTTAATCAAAGAATTAATCAAATTTTCTAATTTTTCGGAAATATTATATTCCTTTATAGAATTAAGCAAAGCCTTTCTGTTCCTAGACTGGTGAACTAGGTCATCAATGTCGTTTATTACTACAGCTAAGGCTTTGGTATTTAAAGTAACATTGTTTTCAATACTCAAAAAATCGTTATTGCAATCATCTGAAAGCTGTGTAACAGAGGATAATTTCTTTTTCAAATAACTAACTTCATATTCTTTATAACCTAAATTTTTGGCAGACTCTTTAAATTCCTTCTCTTCCATTGATAAATCCCAAATTTTTTCAAGATTCTTAGGAAATTTACCTGAGAGCAAGCTTTGTCTGGATATCGAAGTAATAGTTGGAATCATAGCTAGAGCAAAACTTTGATTAAATTTTATTGATTTAAAATTATAAGAAATAGCTTTCCAATCAAAAAAGCTCATGCCATCCATTACAATTAAAGCAAATTTTTTGCTTCTTTGATAAATGAAGTCTAAGACATTGTTTATTAGTATTGGACTTTTTAAGCTGGTAAAATTGTGTAAATGGCAATAATTTTCTAGTAAATATTCTTGAAAATCAACATTAGATTTATTTATCTCTTTTTGTATTTCATTATAATAATTTGAGTCTAAGTCGCTCTCTACTGCCAAAAGTTCTAAATCAGCATATTGATTTAATATTTCATACCAATCATAAGGTGTTGGCTTATTATTCATTTGTTTTTTTACCAATGCTTTATTATCGAGGCTGATTTCTAAGGCCTTAATAAAGCAAAAAATGTTATCGCTATTAAATACTTGTTTAGAAATAAACTCGAGTGTTTCACTATAGTTTAAGCTGTTGATAGGTGGATTATTAGACAAAGTGAAGCAAAGCAAATCAAGTTGAATATTAGTAAGAATTTTTTCTTTTATTGCTTTGGGGTTTAATTCTGGAAATATTTCTTCAAAATTAATTCTTTTTACACAGCAAATATCTCTAATCTCATTTGGAATATCACTTTCTGACCTTATAATTACTAGTATTTGCTTATCAGAAGTTTTAATTGTTTCAAAATCAATTAGATCTTCCCCCAAAGCTTTGCTGTTGGGGGAAGTGTCTTTGGCTTTGCCAAAGACGATAGGGGTTTTCGAACTATAATATACTTCATACCCTTGTTTCTTAAAATAATCGCTTATCGCAAACTTATCTTCTATGTTTTCTTCATCAATAAAGATAATACGCTTGTTTTGATCAGCGTCATATGTTTCAAATAAATATTGTGAAAATGAAGGCATTGTTAAAGTTATAAGATATAAGATTTAAGGGAGATGAGGGATAAGAGATAATATAAAGCCAAATCAAGCTACTTTACAAAGAGTTATTTTATCGATTTCTTCTTTTAATGACCGTTTTAAGTTTCTTATATCTATTTCAGACTGAATATCTAAAAAGTATCTTTCTGAAACTCCAAAATACTTTGATAAACGCAAAGAAGTATCTGGAGTTATCTTTCTTCTTCCATGAATGATATCTTGTATTCTAGACACAGGTACATTTATGTCTTTCGCCAATCTATAACAGGAAATTTTTAATGGAACTAGAAATTCTTCAGAAAGGATTTCTCCTACAGTTGGTAATTCTATTGTATTCATAATTATATCCTTTCTTCTTTAATGATAATCTACTATTGATACTTCATAAAAATCATTATTTGAAAATATGAAACAAATTCTAAACTGGTCATTTATTCTAATGCTATGTTGCCCTTTTCTATCACCTTTTAATGCTTCTAATCTATTGTTAGGTGGAATCCGCAAATCTTCTAAGGAATTGGCATTATTTATCATAATGAGTTTTCTTAAAGCTACCTTTTGTATTGTTTGAGGAAACTTTTTAGAAAATTGTTCATTAAATATTCGTTTTGTTTCTTTGTCTCCAAAGGTTTTTATCATATCTTTATTATACCCGTGCTAAAGGTATAAGTCAAGTAGATTCAGTAGGGGGAAGTGATACATTACTATTGCTATGATTGATATTCTCTAAAGCCTCCACTAGAGGGGAGGTGGCTTGCGAAGCAAGTCAGAGGGGTGACGTAATACTAGCAAATTTTCTTTTTGGCAATAGTATAGTAATAGTTCCTGCAGCTAGGAGGCTTTAGCAATCCTCTATTTTCAGCTTCATTTGTTCGCCTGAATGGTAAGTGTCGACTTTGCTAAGGCTGTTGTCGTAATACATCAGCAATTTGGAATCTTCTTGAATTATTGATTCAGGAAGTCTTTTACCCATTTCTACAATAGCATTATAGTTCTTTTCTTTCCAAAGGTGAGCAAAGCCAACTCTAATTGCTTCTGAACGGAAAGACTTCAACTTGCCTTTACTAGCTCTGTAAGTTTCAAATTCTTTCAATAAATTTTTCTCTCTGAGTTTTCTAACATCTGCTTCTTTGGTTGGATCAGGAATTCGCCATTTACCAGTTTCGTCATCTTTCAAGAAATTGTCTTGTAAAAGAACAGAGAGCTCTGGAATGGCTTCATATTTATCTACTGCTTTTAATTCCTGCATAAATTTAGGCTGTAATTCTGCATAGGTCTGTGGTGCATTACCATCTTTTTCACTTAACTGTCTGTATAGCCAGCCGATAGCAGATTTTTCATTTGTTACAAATAGCGAAAAATCAATGTTTTCTAAGTCTGTTTTTACTCTAACTGCGTCATATTCATTTACTTGATTAGACAAGAAATACATTCCATCACGTTCTAAAAGCTCATTTCTTGTTTTTAAGCCTTTATAAAAGTCGCCAGCATCTATTGGAACAGGCAAACCCTGCATTATGTGGTATGCTACCATTCTGTCAAACAACAAATAAGCCTGTCTCTCTGAAATAACTTCTATTTTGTTGTTCTTTACAACTACAACTGGTAAGTTTTCTAAATGTTGCCTTACAAAAGCCCAGGCTGTTTCTTCACTGCCTGCTTCACTTAACATCTTGCGTTTCAAGCTTTCTTTGGGTTTATAGGCGGAAATAACCAAATCTTGTTTTACTGCTAATGAAGAGGACAATTGCTTAGTTGTCCCTTTTTGTTTATCAAGTGTTCTAACATCTGCGATTACAAAACCTGCTCTTAATATTGCTTCTTGGATTGCGTTCCAAACAGCATTTTTAGAATTATGAAATTCTACTGTCATCCAGCGGTTGGGCTTCAAAACTCTGTAATACTCACAGAAACATTTGGTCATTAATTCTTGATATTCATGTAAACCTTTTTTCTGACTATCATTAATTATTGCTTCACATTTATTATTTGTTTTTACTTTTAGCCAGGATTCCCAAATAAAGTTTAATTCAGAATACATTAAATTGTCACCAAATGGGGGGTCGGTAAAAATATAGTCTATACTTTTATTTGGAATATTTTTTAATTCAGTAGTAGACTGCGAGGTTATTATTGCATCGGTTTTTACGCCATACATTGCTTCTATAGCAGACAATTTATCTTCTAAAAGATTTAATATATTGATTTCTGCTTGGAAATATGGCATATACAAAGTGCCAGAAAGAGGTCCTACATGTCTGTTATGATTAGGCATATAGCGATTAAGTTTGTGTGAACGAGAATAAATAGAAGAAAACCAAAACATTAAAATTCGTCGAATACGAGCATTTTTTTCTTTCTGAATCATGTCAAAACATTTTGCAAGAACATACAAATTACGTTTTGTATAAAATTGATAAATATTTTTCAAACCATGTGATTTTTTAGGTTGTTCAGTATTGTATCCAAAAGGTATTTCATCGATAGGATACCAATATGGAATGGTTATAGAGTCTATTCTTTTTATTATTTCTATGTCACCATCATCAACAACCTTAGAAAGTCTCTTTTTTCCACAAGAATAAAATATTTTTACAGGAACTTGGCGAGCTGTGGTTATAGTTGTTTTAAGCCTATCATCGAAATAAACATCTTGAGCATGTTCGCATTTATTTTTATCTATCATTGCTTGGCAATGTGGGCACTTAGGTTTTTCTACTACCTTATTGTCTTGAAGAACGCTTATCTCCCAGAGATTTAATACTGCTCCACAACTATTACAAATATAGACATCAGACCAAACTGTATATTCAATAGTTCCACGCACTCCATTATTAGTGGTTTCATACATCCAGTCACATTCTTTATGACATTCGCTAAGAATATATTTAGCTGAACTATCAAAATCATTAATAGGGAACTGTACATTAAAATTGTAGCTTAAAAAAGTGGCTTCTGGTGATAAATCAGATAAGATAGCATACCTTTTCCCAAACTCTAACAAAGGAATATCTTGATTAAAATCAAACTGCATTTCTCGATTTACTGAACCACACATTTGAGCTGCAACTCCTGTCATCCCAGAACCACAAAAACCATCAAGAACAATATCTCCTGGTCGAGTGTAATTGAATATATATCTCATAATAGCTTTAAAAGGAACTTTAGTATGATAACTATGGGCCATATACATAGGGTCATGTTTCCCTTCGCTTACATCTGCAGCATAAGGTTCACAATGGTAATCATCAGTGGCTTCATCGTAGGGAGTGCCGTTTTCTTTAATGAAATCTTCTATGAAAGGGTTAGGGCAGGCTGTGTAATAGGGTGGGTCAGAAAGAGCAATTATGTCTTCGTCAGTACCGATAGGGAACCCATCTATATTTCTTACTTTGTCTAGGTCTTCTTTTGTTAGTTTTCGTTTTTCCATTGTTTAATCCTTTTTTTGTTTTGTATTACTAGATTGTCACGGCTTCTACGAAGCCTCGCAATGACGGTTGTGACGGAGACTTAGGTTTACTCTGGTTAGTTCACCCTTTCGGTTCCTACGGAACCACTTCCCCTCAAGGGGAAGCTTTAGGACATCTTTCTAAGTGTTAAGTATTAATTACCGTTATACGCAGGTTGGTGGGGTCTTTTCTTCCGATTTCTTGAGAAATATAGTTGTTAATTACCTTGTTTAAATCTTGAATTTCCATTGGTGAAAGCTGTTCTAATTTATGAACTAAATCAGAAAAATCAATTGTAATGAGTTCAAAGCCTTTAAAAACAGAAGTTAAAGCATTTATAAAATAATCATCTATTTTTTCTGGGAATTTCTGGTCATCTATAAAATCTTTTATAATCTGTTTCTGCTTACCTTTTAAGAGCTTTATATCTGATTTTATTTTCTCTTCAGATAGCATTTTGAGAAGCTTTTCTTTCCATTCTTCATAAAGTGAATCTATTTTTGCTTCTATGTTATCCAAGGCTCCAACAGTATTTTTGCTATTATCGCCAATCTTGAATTTGCAGCTTCCACAATGAGGGTTAGCGTTAAGAAATTGACTATCAAGGTCGTAACAGGTTTTTAGGTCAGATAGTTCTTTTTCTATTGCATTAATTTGGCTTTCAGATAAAACTTCTAGCTTGCTTAACTTTCTAAGAGCATTAAACTTATCACTGCTCTGTATTTTGTTTTTTCTAACAGATTCATCACGATTTAAGCGATTTTTCTTATGTTCGTTATAGTAGAGAACAATGTAATCATTTTTGATACTTTCTAGTTCTCCAATAATCTGATTTGCTTTCTGTCTGCCTGAACCATCTTCAAAAATACTTTCACGTAAATTCCTGAATGTTTCTTTGGCTCTGCTTAATCGTTCTTTTAATTCATCATTTAACTCTTCTTCTATTTGATTCAAATAAGAGGTAACATCGCTGCAAACTTCTTTAAATTCCATATATTCAGGAATTAAATTCATTTTCTTTATATATTCAGCCAGTTCATCAATTTTTTCTGAATCTAAAGAAAAATTGGCAAGCTTAGCAGCGGTATTATACTTTTTGCCATAATTAGAAAATTCGTTATTTATTTCCCCACAAGCTTTAATTAAAATTTCTTTCTGACTATCTGATGCAAGTGGTTCACCCCAGAGATTAAAAGAGGTTTTTACTTTATGTTCATTTTTAACGGCGTTGTTACAAAGTTCATTAGTCTTTTTGTAGAGTTCTTCTGCTGCTTTGTCACGATTTGAAACATTGTCTAATAATGAAGGATTAAGTTCAAGAACATCGAAAAGCTGTTTTAATTCAGCTTCAGCCATTTTGGCAGGTTTTGAAATATACTTAAAATTTATTATGTCATCATAAGAAAACTTAAGCAGCTCATCAAGCTTAGTGGCATCAATACTTATATTGTTCTTTATTGTAAGTTTAGCTTGCCCGCCATACACTAGAGCTAAGAAAACCACAGATAGCAGTTGATTACTAAGTTTAAACTGAGTGTCTGTAGGAAAAGGAGTTCCGTTTTCTTCAAAAATTTCAGAGAAATTTATAACTCCTTTTGGGGGCAGTTTTTTTAGCTTTGCAATAAAGTATTTTGCAATACTTGAGTTTTCTGGCTTTATTCTGTTGTTAGAAATTAATCCAAAAGAATTTAAAATACCTTCTGATAGATTATTTTTAGGTTTCCCTGCAATCTGATTAAATACGCTTTTCACACATTCATCAATGTTTTTACGAGTAATAGTTACTTGCATTTTGGGAAAATTAGGGTAACGATTGCTAAATAGTTCTTCAAAGCAAATAGAAGCAACCTCGTCAATGCTATCTTTTAAATTCTGATTTGAAGAACTTCTGCCAGAATATAGTATGTCTGTTATTTTGCTGGTTTTGCTATTGTATCGAATTTCAAAACAGCTATTTCTTTTTTCTCTTAAATACTTTAATAGTTTATCTTTAAAATTTTTAGCTTTGTTTTCATAGTTGAAGCGGTCTTTCCCTTCATTAACTAAGGCTAATTCTTTTGCGGAATAATAATATAATAGATTCTGGTCAAACTCTTCATTATGGTTGAAATACAAATAAAGCTCATCTTCTAATTCATTTATAGGGTGAGATTCATTGCCATAAGGAGGCATAAATATTATATAAAAGTCTCGTTCTGGCTGAGCTGTGCTTCTTTCGTTCGGATGACCTAAGAATAAATAGCCTTCACGATAAATATTATGTGATTGCCAGTTTATATCGTATTGGTAGATTTTATAGCCATTAACATACTCTCTACCATCCCATTCCAAACAGCTATAAACTAAATCATAAAAAGCTGGATTTAAGAAAGTCTGATTAACAACTTCTGCTCTTTTCTTTATTTCCTCATCATAATCAACTCTTTTATTTATATCTAGATAATACTGATTATTAAGCTCGTTACATACAATAAACTGCCCCGAAAGAGTAGAGATTATTGTTTTGAGTGTGTTTCTGACCACATCTAACAAGAAGTCTGATTCATATTCAGGAAGTTCTGTAAAAATGCAAAGGTCATCTTTCAGATTTTCTGCTGTTAAACCAGATTGAACGGTTAAATCATTAGTAGAAAGCCTAAATACACTTAAAGCTGATATTATTCGCATGGCGATAGGCTTATATACAGCTTTAGGAAAACTGCGATTTATAATATCTTCTAATTGTGTACTTACTGTGACAACAGTGTTAATGGTGTTGTCTGTTTTAAGCATACTATTTGTTTTTATTGCTTTCCAATAGTTGTCAAAGGAAAAAATACCAGGTTCATCTGTTGGAACTTCTTCGTTGAACACATTTCTTATCGTTTCCGAAATGTTTTTTAGAATATGGCGGTTTTCTATAAGGAATAGCTTATTGAAAATATCTATATATGCAGGGTGAATAGGGAATAAATCTACAAATTCATCTAGTCTTTGAGCCATACCTGGATAAAGCGGACAGAATTTTTCTAGATGAGCTTTGATACGACTTTTCTGTTCTTTGTTTTTCTTTAAAATTCTTTCTGAAACAACATAAGCAGTGGCTTCTTTTGAGATAACAACCTGTGTAAATCTGTCTTTAACATGCATCAAAGTGCTTGATACAAAGCTGAATCTAGGATTCTCAAATATCTTTTCTTGGACACCGCAAATAATTCTTAATTTAGATTTCGAAGCTATTTCACCAAGCTGTCTGAAAAATTCTAAGTCTGCTACTATTTGCATAGCATCTCGTGAAGCAAGATACGAAAGGAACTCGTCTATAACTATCAAATAACCTTTCTCTTGATATTTAGACGCAAAAGCTTCCATTATACTTGCCAAAAGTCGTTTGTTATCTTTAACTTTGTTATAGTCAGGAACTTCAAAATCTATTCCACGTTTATCAAAGTCTTCTTTTATATAATCAATTAGAAGCTCACGCAGAGGCATTGTAACGCCTCCAATTTCAATACGAAGAACTTCAAATTTACCAGCAATGGGTTTGATGTAGTCAGCAAATTTTTTGTTTTGAATTAACTCTGCTAAATCTGAATTGTTGGAGACAGCAGAAATTAATGACATTAAATGAGACTTACCTGTGCCGTAATTTCCAACAATTAAAACACCTTTATTGTCAAGCAATTTATCAAACTGAAGTTGCTCAATTACCGAATATTTCAGATTTTCAGCCATGGAATCAGACATTACATAGCTTTTAACGTATTCTTTGGCTTTGTCGCTATCATCAGCGGTTTTTAGCTGAATGACATCTTCAATAGGATTAAAGCTGATAAGTTCAGAGTATTTCATAACAAAATGAGTTACCACCTTCTAATCTAAATACTAAAATTCACAGGTGGAAAAATCTGTTTCATTATGCTATTATGTACATAACAAAGCAGAAGTGGCTCCACTTGTGTTTTGCAAGGTATTCCGCATACTTACCGCCAAGTTAGCCTGCGGGATACCGCTTTAAGATTCAATTATTGTGCTAAATATTGAAGAGCCTCATAAATAATGGGGCTTTTGTGTTATTTAGGCAATTATAATTTTATTCCTAACTTGCTATAAAAGTCAAATATTTACTTAAGGGGATTTTGTGATATTCAACCATTATGAACTATCTTTCTAAAAACATCTACGAAATCCATGAGGCCTTAGTTAATAAAGAGGTCACACCTTTAGATTTAGTCAAAGAAGCCTTAGACAAGATTAAAAAAGACACTAATAATGCCTTTGAATATATCTATGAAAAAGAAGCTGTTGAAATTGCAAAGCAATTAAAAGAGGTAGAAGTAGATAATCCTTTATGGGGTCTTCTAAATTATTAGAAGGCTATATTCCAACATTTGATAGTGAAGTCTATAAACGCTTATTAGATAAAAAAGCTATTCCAATCGCTAAAACAACATTAGATGAATTAGCGATGGGTGGCACAGGTAGTAGTGGTCATCTTGGTAAAACATTTAATCCATGGGATGAAAGTAAAACCAGAATGATTGGTGGTTCTTCCTGTGGTAGCGCCGCTGCATGCGCTGCTGGTATTGTGCCTTATTCAATTGGCTCTGATACTGGCGACAGTGTTCGCAAGCCTGCTTCCTATAGTGCGCTAGTGGGTTTCAAACCAACCTGGGGCAGAATCTCTAGATATGGTTTATTTACCTTTGCTGCATCTTTAGATACAGTGGCCTATTTCACTAGAAACGTTAAAGATAGCGCTCTTCTTTTAAATGTCCTTGCGGGACATGATGAAAAAGATACAACTTCTTCCTCCTCGCCATTAGAAGATTACAAGAAGTTAGAAGATAAGAAATATAACCTTACTATCATCAAGGAAATATATGATGATTTGAAAGATGAAACCATTAAGAAAGCCTTTGAAGAATTAGTTAAAGGATTAAAGCAAAAAGGCTACAAAATCAATACCGTCTCCATTGGTTTTAATCTCGCTAAGGCTATTTACTCTTGCTATTACATTCTTTCCAGTGCGGAAGCTACAAGCAACAACGCTAATCTTGATGGCATTAGATTTGGGTCTAATAAAGAAGCAGAAACATATGAAGAAATGCTCTTCAAAGTTAGAACAGAAGGTTTCTCCGACCGTATTAGAAGAAGATTCGTGATTGGTTCTATTTCTCTATTAGAAGAAAACCAAGAAGAAATCTATTTAAGAGCCCTTCGTTGTAGAAGAGTTATCGTCGATACATTTAATAAGATACTTGAAAGTAGTGACGCAATTATCTTACCTGCCTCACCAACAATCGCGCCTTTATTTGACGGGGATGTGCCTAAGAAATCATTTAATAAAGACGCAAAAGTATCAGACAACTATTTAGCGTTTGCTAATCTAGGTGGTTATCCATCAATCACCTTACCATTAGGATTTGAACAAGGTATGCCATTTGGTGTCAATCTAACTAGCCATCATTTTACCGAGGCTAAGTTACTCAAGATTGCCCAAATTGTGGAAAATACTACAGGCTTAAAGGACCTCAGTAAGAAATAGTATGAATTACGAAGCAATTATCGGTTTAGAAATCCATCTACAATTACTTAGTGAATCTAAGCTCTTTTCTAGTGCGCCTACTACCTATGGTAGAGCGCCTAATTCTAACGTCGCTCCTTTAGATATGGCGTTCCCTGGCGCGATGCCTGTTCTTAATAAGAAATGTGTTATCTACGCTATTAGAATAAGGTTATCAATTAACGCAGTTCTACCATCCAATTGGTAAAAGTGGTCATCTCGCGATTAATGTGAATGATGGAATAAAGATTATTCGCATCAATCACTTACATATGGAAGAAGACTCTGCAAAGCAGATTCATTCAGATAATAAAACATTATTAGACTTTAACCGTTCCGGTATGGGTCTTATTGAAATAGTCTCTGAACCAGATATTAGAAATGGTAAAGAAGCGAGAATCTTCTTAGAAGATATAAGAGACATCGCCGTCTCATTAGGTGTTAGTAATGGTAGATTACAAGAAGGTTCTATGAGAGTGGACGTTAATGTCTCACTAAAAGTTGATGGTGTTAATGGTGAAATCGTTGAACTTAAAAACCTTAATGGTTTTAGAAATGTTGAACGCGCGATTAATAGTGAAATCAAACGTCAAAAAGAAATCGTTAGTAGTGGTAAATCTGTTAAACCAGAAACAAGAAGATATGATGAAGATAAAAACATCACAGTCTTTATGCGTAAGAAGAACACAAAAATTGACTATAAGTATTTCCAAGACGCTACAATCGCACCGATTAGAATTAGCCAAGAATTAATTGATGAAGCGCTTAGCTATAAGCCACATAAACGTATCTATTTAGACTTCTTACTTCCTGAAACTCTAGAGGAAATTAATAACGATATTTACCTCGCTCATTTATTCGCTAAATTACAGGAAGAAGAGATTGCGACACTTAAGGTTAGTAACTTTGTTTTAACCCGTGTTAGAAACGAAATTAAGCGACATGGTAGTGATATTCTCAGTATTATCGAAGAAGAATTAATCAAACTTTTAGATATCTATGATCAAGAGGAAATTACTTATAAACAAGCCTCAATTATCTATAAGGAACTACTTGATAGCCAAGAGTCTTTAGAAAGCTTATTAACTAAATACAATTTCACACAAAAATATGAAGACAATAAATTATCATCAATCATTGATGAAATTTTGCTAGAATATATAGATGCCGTGAATGACTACAAAAACGGCAAAGACAAAGCCTTAAATTATCTATTAGGCCAAATCTACAAGAAGACACACAATAATGTCGATTCATTAAATATAAAAGAAATGCTTCTAAATAAACTGGAGGAAAAATAACATGGCAGTATTAGTCACAGGTGGAACAGGTTATATTGGTTCCCATACAGTCGTTGAATTACTTAATAATGGTTATGATGTCGTTATCGTTGATAACTTCATTAATTCAAAACCAGAAGTCTTAAATCGTATCTTTACAATAACTGGTAAAAAACCAAGATTCTATGAAGTTGATGTTTGTGATTATGAAAAACTTAAAGAGGTTTTCCAAAAAGAAAACATCACCGACATCATCCATTTCGCTGGTTTAAAGAGTGTTGCGGAATCTGTTGAAAAGCCACAATTATATATCGACAACAATATTGGCAGTAGTAAAGTCTTGTTAAGACTTATGTCTGAATTCGGTGTTAACAATATCGTCTTCTCAAGTAGTGCAACCGTGTATGGTGTTCCTGATCACGTCCCACTTAAAGAAAGTGACAAAGTCGGTGGTTGCACCAACCCATATGGTCAAACCAAATTAGATATTGAATATCTTTTAAAAGACTACGCTAAAGAACATAAAGAAGCGAATATCACAATCTTAAGATATTTCAACCCAATCGGCGCTCATGAAAGTGGTCTTATTGGTGAAGATCCAAATGGCATCCCAAATAACTTAATGCCATATATTACTCAAGTAGCAGTGGGTAAACGCCCTCACTTAAATGTCTATGGTGATGACTATAAAACAGTGGATGGCACTGGTGTTAGAGACTACATCCACGTTGTCGACTTAGCGCATGGTCATTTATGTGCCTTAAAGAAATTAGAAGAAAAACCAGGTTTAGTG
>ONIU01000124.1 GCA_900317935.1 uncultured bacterium | reverse complement strand
GATTAAAACCTGACTACACTGCAGCAAAGAGAGAATTAGATGCTTTGACCCAGTCTTTTTCTGATGATATTAATAAGCAGCTTAAAAGTCAGGGTGCAGAAAACTTCAGAAAGACTGAGTTTTCTTCAATGAGCTCTGATGATGCAGAAAGCAAGGCAAAACAAATGCTCAATCAGGGTAAAACAGATGAAGCTATTAGATATTATTCTGTTGTAGTTAAAGAAAGACCCAACGATGTCAGTTCCCATAAAATGCTTGGTTTCTTGAATTTCAAAACAAATCGTTTTACTGATTCACTGACTAGCTATCAGACTGCTGCAAAGCTTTCTCCAACAGACCCTGAAATTCCCTATGCTATAGGTTTGATTTATATGAAGACCAAAAGCCCTGAAAAGGCCGAAGGTTATTTTAAAAATGCTATAAAGCTCAATTCTTCAATGATAAAAGCTTATTTCGCATTAGGCGAATCTTATGAAGCGCAAGAAAAGATTGATGACGCTGTTTTCCAATTTAGAAAATGTCTTGAACTCAATCCAGGTCTAAAAGAAGCAAAGAACAAATTAGATTACATGGTTGGCAAGCAGAGTTACAATTATTACAGCCGAGGTTCATATTTCTATCAGCGTGGCGATTATGAAAAGGCTCTTCCTTTGCTTTCTATGGCCAAGAGTCATGGTAATCTGACAGCTGACCAGAAAAGACAGATTGAAGAAATGCTGAATGCCAGCCAATATTGGGTTAACAAACAGCAAGCTGAAAAAAAAGTTACTGCTGAACGTGAACAGATTATGAATCAGGCAAACATTACCAGGAGTATAAGTCCTTATGATGTAAGCAGCAATCCTAACTCTTATATTGGTAAAGCTGTAGAATGGGAAGGTGCAGTTGAATTTATAAACAATGAACGTGGCAAGCTTTCTATTTGCGTTAATTCAAATTCAAAATATGACGCCGAAACCAATATGGATTACTGCTTTATGATTATATTGCCGAAAAAGGTCGGTGAAGATCATAGAATTTCTGATCATTCAAGAGTTACAGTTAAAGGCAAGATTGTAAGAGTTGAAAAGATTTATTACGATGGAGCTGGTTTCAGTTCAAGAAAACAGCCTATTGTTGAAGCCGTGGAAGTAAACTTCAGACGTGAAGACTTCGATGATACTCCGCTGGTTTTACGATTCTGATTTAATTTTCTTTTAGGGAAAATGCTAAAAAACTTGTTTTTCAATAAAACCGTAGTTTTATTAATGGCGTTTCTATTTGTTTCTGCCTTGCGAACAGAAGCAAAGGATTGTCCTGCCTGTGGTGCTGAAAACATGCCTGATTTGATTATGCTTTGCCCTGAATGTGGGGCAAATATGCATGATTATGCTTATGAAAAAAAAGGAACAGACCGTTCTGCTTTGATAATAAGGCTTTACTATACTGGTAATAATCCGAATAAGTTAGCTGACTATGCAAAGCTTTATATTAACGGTAAATATAAGGGAAACATAGAACTAACAGAAAAGCAGTCTAGAAAAGAAGATGTAAACGGATGGAATAATGGTCTTGGCGATACATTTACCGCACTATACGAAAAAGAGTTCAGAGAAATTCCTATAGGGCAGTTAAAAGTTGAAGTAGAAATGAAGTTTAACCGTATGTACGGGTTGGCTCGCAGTTATAAACGAGCTGTTTTCCCATATGTAAATTTCACAGGGAAAGAAAAGACTATTATAGAACATTATTTTGAATCTGCTGTAGATTTCAGTGTTACAGATAAAAAGAAAAAAGAAACGATAAAAGAAGAAAGCAAAAAGGAAATTCCTGTTGTGTCTGATACAAAGTTAAAAACAGGCACCGGAACTATTAAACTTGATATCGGCCTTTTTGATTAAAACGCAACTTATATTTCACTGAAAAATCAGGTGTTTTCTTTTGTCAGGTGAGTTAGATGTATCTGTTTTATCAGTTTTAGAAAGTTAGTTAATGATTGCTACTCTTTTGTAGAATGTGTTAGAATTAAAGTATGAATAGTATTCTTCCAGTATTAAATGACAATGAATTAAAAGATTTGTTGCATAAATACACAACAAATCTTCGTTCTTTATTCGGGAAACACCTTAACGATGTTATTCTTTATGGTTCTTATGCTAGAAATGAGGCTACAGAGGGTTCTGACATAGATCTTATGATACTTGTTGATTTGCCAGAAGATGAAATAAATAAATATGATGATAAAATAAGTGACTTTTCAACAGAAGTTTTATTGGAAAAAAGTATTTTAGTATCAGCAATAATGCATAATAAAACTATTTTTGACGAACGTACAACTTTCATACCATTTTACGAAAACGTATTAAAAGAAGGAATAAAAGTTTGTGACGCTTAATATTAATGCAAAAGAAGTATCTCTTTCAAAATACCGTTTAGAACGTTCAAAACAATCATTAGAAGCTGCAAAGTCTTCAAAAGATAATAATGATTGGTTTACGTCAAATAATAGACTTTATTATGCTATTTTTCATGCAATTAGAGCTGTATTGGCATTAGAAAAAATAGATTTCAAAAAACATTCAGCTGTTATTTCTTACTTTAATAAAAATTATATTTTGACTAATATTTTCGATAAATCTTATGGAAAAGTTGTAAATAATGCTTATGAAATAAGGCAGAAAAGCGATTACGAAGATTTTTATGTTATAGACAAGATAAAAACCGAAGATTTATTAAAAAATACAGAGAAGTTCTTAGCAGATATAGATACATATTTACAAAGCAAATACAAATGAAATTCTGCTTATAGAACTAAAGCTGGCGGTTACAATAACTACAATAAAAACCAACAACAATAACAACAAGTAGTAAAGTAAATTATTATTTATCTGAAGGTAAATTAGTTGCCTTAGTTATTCCTGATTTATTTGGCAACATATTTTCTGTTGAGATATAAGTAAAATTGGTTAATTCAGAAACTTTAATTCTTTCTTTTACATAAAAGCAAATATCTTGTAATTCCATACCCACTCCTTTTTTCATTGCTTCTATTACATTCTCTAATGATGTTAGCCGAGAAAATTATACGGCTTTAGTTAATGCTTGGTTTGATAAATAATAAGTTTCAAGAGTTTTTGAAAGTCTATAATAAAAGGATAAGCTTATTTGTTGTTTATGCCGATATTTTAGGTCAGATACTATAAAAGTGAGGCAACAACAATGCAACAGAAAGAAACTCGCTGGTTATACATTTTTACAATAATTAGTCTATTGAGTTTGTCTTTTTATTCTCCAAAGGCTCATGCAAATTCTAACTGGCTTAAATACTTCAAAAAAGACTCATTATTGAATACTTATAAGACCTGTTATGCTGTATTAGGCGATGCTCTTTGGACAGGCACCTATGGAGACGGGGTGGTTATTAAAGACGGTAAGAGCGTAAAGACTTTTACAAATAAAAACACTCGCTCGACTCCAGCATTGAATGATGGTCTTGTTTCTGACTATATTACTTGTATTACTTTCGATGAAGTCCGTCAAAGAGTTTGGATAGGAACTAATGAAGGACTCTGTAGCTGCGATTACGAAGGCAAAGAATGGACTAGACACCAGGAAGGTAAAGATTTGCCAAACAATATTATAAGAGCTTTGGCGATGGATAATGCTGGTAATCTCTGGGTTGGCACTCCTTCAGGAATTGCTTTATATAACGGTGAAAGTTGGAAACTATTTAATGAAACTAACGGCCTTCTTCAAGGCAGTATCCACTCAATAAAGGTTAAAGATAATGTTGTTTGGGTTGGTACTGTTGGTGGTTCTGTTAGTAGATACAAAGACGGACAATGGCAGACTGTTGTAGGTTTTGACTAATGATTCAGCCTCCTCACAGAGGAATTTACGAGTTTCTCTGGTCTGAACATAAAAATTCTGTATTAAGCGTTTCAATTAAAGCTTTTCAGGGAATTGCCGCTAAGCTTGGCAAGAGACCTATGCTTCTTGCTTTGCTGAAGAAATTTGCTGAACATGCTTATGAAAAAGAAACCGAACGTTATAATGCATTGCTGAATGCTTATGATGATGTTAAATCAATTTTAAGCCGTCAGGAACGTCAGATTATTATAGAAACTCTCCTTAAGGATGAGGATGAAGCTGCTAAGTTAATATACGAAATTCCACTTAAATATAATTGTAAGGTCTTAAGTGGCTGTAGATTGTTTTTCCCAAGAGAACAAGGGGTATATAAGTTTTGGGATGCACAGGACAGACCTGGTTTATGGATGTGTTTTGGGGCTTTTCAGCTTCATTTAACTCCTATGCAGGTTATCAGTAAAATTGTTGTTGCTTCCAATGTTAGTGTGAAAGAAATATTGCATTTTCTTAATTCGTTAAAGAGCGGAATATCTTATGAAGAGTATTCTGCTTACCCCCAAGCTTTGAGAAGCTTGCTGCAAAAACATGTTATGGCTGCAATGCCTGGTAAAAAGTCGGTTTGGCTTAACCCAAGAATTAATACTGATGATTTAAATGAAAATATAGAACCTATTGATTCTGATTTGCTGGAAACCTCTGCTTTGGCAATGGAAAAAATATGGGATGAAGCAGAATATCTGCCGGATGTAATCTCTAGAGTTCCTGACAAAGAGTTGTTTGTTGAGGCCTTTAAACCAGAATCTCTTCCATATGTAGTCTGGAAAAAATCTTTTGATTTTGAAGATGCTTTAAAAGAATTGGAAGAACGTTATATAGAACGCTTGGCTATTGATAATGGTCATATTTAAGCTTATTAATTCATCTGATGTATAATAATTGAACAGTTAATTTTGAGCTCTTTGTACCCTTTTTAATCAAACTTGTGATGAATTTCACAAGCGGCAAAACGAGAAATCAGCATTAGAAAGGGGTTTTGTAAGTTGGCACGGGTTATGCTAAATGGTAATTGCATTAAATTCAAAACTGATAATGCAAATTCTTTTAAAGGAGGTACAAGTTATGTTTGATCTTAGTATTCTTGTATTCTTTAGAGAATGGTTGAATTGGAACAACAAACTTACTAGCAATAAGTAAGTTTTTAAGGCGGTTGGGTAATAAACCATAGAGGTTATATCCAACATTATTTAGACAATAAAAAAGCCCTCTTAATAGAGGGCTTTTTTTTTATACTTAATTAGTTTATCTAACGGATTTAAGTGCTAATTCGTAAGCAGATTTTGCTGCTCTGAATATTTTTAAAGCTTCTCTGGTTTTTACTGCATCGCTAGTAGCTGCTGCTTCAATATAAGCTTTATATGCATTTTCGTAATCATCTTTTAAAGCTCTCAAATCTGGTGACATATTTGAATATGAAACAGAATCTAATTCATCTGAAATTCTGAGACCAGGTTCTGTTGCTTTGCTACTTGTATTAACAGAAGAATTGTTCTTTAAATTGTTGGAATAATCCGATGAACTAAGAGTTGGTGCAGAAACTTTTGCTGCTGTATTTGTTTTCTTTTTAAACAGGTTTCTTACAGCTGTAAATAGCTTTTCTCCGAGAATACCGCCGACTATTCCGCCAAGCATTGTACCGACTATGGGTATCGGAATAAATGAACCAAGCATAGAACCTAAAGTCGAACCTATAGCTTGACCTGCTACGGCAACCATATCAAGTGATTTCAATGATTCTTTCAGAGTTTTACCGGCTCCAAGATTGCCTCCTATGTTTCCACCAACTAATGATGTTACAGAAGGAATTAATGCACCTGCTAAGGTTCCAACTATACCGGGAACAAAAGTTCTAACCAGTGGAACAACAAGTTGACCGGCAGCGGCACCAAGAGATGAACCTACGAAATTGCCAACAAATTCCATAGAGGCAACAGCCTTGGCTGCAGTTTTAAGACTGACTTTTTCGCCATTCATAAGCTGACTGGCTAGATTGATTGCAATTGAAGTGCCTGCCGTCATTGCTATATTCTTAGCGCTGAATGAGTTTTTCAAAGAATTACCAGCGTTTTGAACACCTGTATCTAAGGCAGATCTTGTTTTAAACAGAGTTTCTTTGAGCCTCAATGCTCTGTAGCTTGAGTTTGTTCTATCAGTTGCTACTACTGCGTTGTCTATTGTGCCGTCAACAGCAGCCTGTCTGTATAGATCGTTATTATACTGATCGTAAGCCTGCTTCTTTGATTCATAGGCGTATTTCAGTTCATATTTTGCATAGGGGTCTGTAGCATTCAAATAAGCCTGTTCTGCATCATATAGGTCTTTGTATCTTGCTGCGGCAGAACTGTCTACGGTAGTATACTTAGTGTCTTCTAGAAACATTTTAATAACAGTGCTTCTGTCTTCAGGATATTTCTGGATATAATCGTAGACAAAATCTCTATAGGTTTGAGGCTTGCTTTCTTCAAATACAGCGAAAACCTTTCCGTAAGGATTTTGTATCTTATTACTTTCCAGCATGTTATAAAACATTGATGCATTAACACCTTCTGTAGAAAGCATTTCCCCGGAAGTTTTAAGATAACCGTTATTAACAGCGTTGGTTACGCCGGCATCTTTGTAGATGTAGTTATTGTCTTCTATATTCTGATGGGTTTTTAAACGCCAGGAATCTTCTGAACCGTATTTTGCACGGTAGTCTTTGGTAGATATTGCTTCTAATGCTTCTGCCCAGCCTTCTGAAATAGCAAAGCCTTCATCTGAAATAGTATTTTTAGAATGAGAACCATAATAGTTTGTAGACGGATAGTTCGGGGTTTCATAAAGCTGGTCCATAATCATGTGACCCATTTCATGAGACATTATGGAAGCTGTATTCGGATCGCTATTGTTTCCGCTGAATATTTCGCTGTTATCAGATATTACTATTCTATTAACGTATGAGTTGTCTCTATATGAAGTTTGCCCATTAGAACCTGTTTCTGCAAGAACAAAACCAGAACCGTCATGGTAAATGCTTCCGGAATTTCCTACTTCAAGGTAAACAGGTTTTTTAAGGTCGTTTGTAAGCCAGGCTGCCAGGGTAGGGTCTTTTACTCCTTCGGCAACGTCTTGTTGAATTCTTTTTATTTTGTAATCTCTTGCTTGAATTTGTAAGGAAACAGTATCTCTGAAACTTTTATTGTTTTCGATATAGCTTCTTAGTTGTTTGTATCTAGGGTCTGATGATGCCATTGGGGTTAAAATCTGAACATCATTTCCCATGAAATCCTGAGTTGTCGAATTAGACGAACTAGTTGGAGCAACTATTTTTATCTGATTCATCGCGGCTTCTTTTGGAAGCTGCTGTCGGGCTATAATCTGGTTGTTATCGTTAACAACATAATAAGTGCCAGTCTGAGAGTCAAATTTCGGATTTACGTAAGTAGTGACACCATTAGCATTTTTGTAGACATAGCGCATCCCTTCGCTGGTCGCAACAAAATTACCTGTAGCAGCAGAAAGAATACTACTAAAGAAAATAGATAATATTAAAAGAATTGTCACTCTTATAGATTTAAACTTATTCACTTTTATGACTCTCCGAAATATAGGCTTATCTATTAATTATACTTTAAAAAAGCTATTTTAGCAATGTACGCTATTTGATTTCAGACTATGTATTTTTGATTCTAAGAAAACAAAAATCACTTTCTTGTTAAAGATAAATTACCCATTAGCCGATACCTTTAAAGAATAATAATATATTCCCATAAAAGGGGCGTTAAAATGGCGAAGAAGTATTTATCAACAATCTTTTCGATGCTGATTGGCTCAATAGTGGCAGCCAATACAGCTTTTGCAGCTAATTTGGCTGTGGGTGGAGAAATTAGCAATATAGCAGAAAGACAGGGAAAAACTGCTGCAAAAATAGGTACTCATGTAGATGCAACAGCTCTTCTCAATTCAACTCTGCCAACAAACCTTCCAGCTAATGCTTTAAAAAAGTCGCCAATTAATGCATCTTTCCGTGCTGTTGTTGGAGGAGTTAACTTTACTTCAGCAGATGTTGATAATACTATGATTCCATTCGCCACTAAGAACGCTGTAACTCTTCAAGATCTTTTCCATGACGGTGGTGAATGGCCAGGCTTTGCCGGTGATCCTACAAATGATGATGGTGTAGGAAGCGGTGAAAACCAGGCTAAGGAAATTTATGATTATGATGGAAACAGACATTACCCCAAGGCCTGTTTAAGATATATAGGCAGTCATTGTTATATTTTTGTTCCGGTAATGTTTTTCCCAACTCTGCCTAAAACTCTTTCTGCTTCAGAACAGGAAACTCCAAAGGCTTATGCTTC
>ONIU01000107.1 GCA_900317935.1 uncultured bacterium | reverse complement strand
TTTTAATGGTCTTGAATATTTTTATGAGTGACAGACCTTTTGCTGCTCTTGCATATCCTATATACATATCTTTAAACCTGCAAAAGACGATACACAGCTGTTTATGAAAGTGTTTTCTGACTTTTTGAGCCACAAATCCTCCAATCATAATTTCAAGCAAAGGCAGCTCAATGACAATCACATTATCATCGTTTTGTTCGGCAGCCAGTGTATAAGCTGTTTTAAGAATTTTTTGAGTGAGAACTCCTTTTTTAATATTAAGCTCATTGAGGGTTTCATTTAAAAGAATTGCCTGAGTCGTATATTCAGTTAAGAGAAGGTCAACCATTTCTCTACTGTCATAATTGAAAAGTGCTGGGAGTTCAATTCTTCTGGCAATCTGCCATAGACAGCTTTCAAAAGTTTTAGAATGATTAGAATATTGCGCAGTTAGATATTTAATACCTTCGGAGCATTGTTTTTTTTGAACAAGATCTTTTCCTTTGCTGATAATTTCCTTGTTTATTTCATCTAAAGGCATACCATCTGCAATCGTTGAAATTGCTGCAAGAACCATATAGTATGAAAGCTCTGGCTTAGGAGGGGCTTTAAAAAAGAAATTCCGATCTTTTAGGATTTTTTGTGTTTCTTTTAGAACATAAAACAAAACTGCTGCACCTGAAAGATTTTGTGAAGGGAAATCTTCTGGACAAATAAAAGGTGTGACTATGGAAGTGGCGTACGGCAAATCTTCAGGTGTCTGATGATGATCTGTTATAACAACATCTATACCATTTTCTCTTGCGATCTGAACCGCTCTTAGACTGTCTAATCCATTATCAACCGTAAGTATAAGTTTCACTCCTGCAGATGCAGCCTTAAAAACATCCTCTGCTGACAGGCCATGCTCAGCTCTTAGTTTGAAAGAAAGAGCACAATCTATTCTACCTCCCATATCTTCTATTATTGCTTTTCCAAGAGCTGCACCGCAGATGCCGTCTGCATCGTTATCACCAAACAGAAGTATTTTCTTTTTATCTGCAATAGTATCAGCAATCAGCATAGCCGCCTTTTGAATACCAGATACAGAAGTTTTGGAAGAACTATCTTCAGAGGAATGAAAATTTCTGACAAAATCTGATAAAACTGTATTTTTGTTTGCCAGATAAATAATAAAGCTTTTTATCTTTCTCAAGTTTTGCATTTCGATTTTAACTAAAAAACGGCTTATAAATGCGGTCTAGCACCACATTTGTTGTTTAAAAATCAATTTCTTTGGCTCTTCGAGCATAGTTATGGGTAAAAATTTTAAGAAATTTAAAAATAAACTGTAAATCAAGGTGATGAGAAGAAAATTTTTGAGAATTTAAGAGAAATTATGAAAGGAAAACTATAGCGAATGGTGCGTCGTAGAGGATTTATTATAAATAAATCTGTCTTATTTCAATAAGATATTCGCTTACTCTACATTTATCTACATTTTTGTCCATTTTCTTTTTGCTTCGAAAAATAATTTGTTTTTATCGAAATATTTATTCTTTGCTGTTTGTATATTTGTCACGATAATTATATAATAATCGTGACAAATAAAAATTTATGTGGGGGGAGTATGTCAACAAGGATATATGATGCAATAAAAAATCGAATATCCTCTTATGATAAGGGAGAGGTTTTTTTTACATCTGACTTCATTGATATCGCTTCATTACCCACAATACGTAAATGTCTTAGTCGACAAACTGAAGAAGGAAATATACGCCGTATTATTGATGGGGTATATGAAAGACCTAGATACAGTAAATTACTAGAAGCGTTTCTTCCAACTGATCCTGAAAAAGTCGCATATGCTCTTGCAAGAAAATATCATTGGACTATATCTCCTTGTGGTGACGTTGCATTGAATAAGCTTGGATTATCTACGCAAGTTCCTTTTGTATGGTCATATGTTAGTGATGGACCATATAGAGAATTTTCATGGGATAATATTACTCTTTCCTTCAAGCATAAATCTAATAGGGAAATCTCTTTCTTATCAAATGTTTCTATTATTTTTATTGAGGCAATAAAAACTCTTGGAAAAAACAATATTGATGAGAACGTAATAGCAATCTTAAAGAAAAGATTAAATGAAAATGATAAGAAATTATTGTTAAAAGAAGCTGTTGATTCTCCATCATGGATTTTTGATATCGTAAAAAAGGTTTGTGAATAACAAATGCAAAAATTTATTCTAATGACTTCTGAAGAAAAAAAAGAAGTTTTTCAATCAGTTTCTTATTCTATGGGTATGAGACCAGATATTATTGAAAAGGATTTCTGGGTATGTTTTATGTTGAATCATTTATTTCATGATTGTAAATATAAGGACGCTTTTGTCTTTAAAGGTGGAACTAGCTTATCTAAGGCATATCATCTAATTGAAAGGTTTTCTGAAGATATAGATTTAATTTTGGATTGGAGAAAGGTTGTTCCTCTGGGAGATAATCCTTGGGCGGATAGAACAAAAAACAAGCAAGACCATTTTAATAAAACAGTAAATGCAAATGCTGCTGAGTTTTACACATCAGATCTAGCTCCTACTTTAAATGACGAAATAAAAAAAATACTAGGCGAAGGTCATTGGATATCAGTAGATGACGATGATGAGATGGTAATTAACTTTTATTATCCTCAAATATTTGAGGTGGAATATTTGAGAGACAAAGTAAGATTAGAAATTGGACCATTGGCAGAGTGGATTCCTTGTCATGAAACTAGAATCCAATCCTTCGTTTCTGAAAAATATCCTAAGTTGTTTGATTCACAATCAACTGATATTCTCACTATAGATGTTGAAAGAAGCTTTTGGGAAAAGTTAACTATATTGCATAAACTAGCTAATTATCCTGAGAATAAAAAACTACCTCCAAGATATGCAAGGCATCTTTATGATGTTTTTTGTATGGCAAATAGTTCTGTAAAGAACAAGGCTTTTGAGCGTAAGGACTTATTAGAAAAGGATGTGCTTTTTAAACAAAAATTCTATTACGCCAAGAGTTCACATTATGAAACAGCTACATTGGATGCTATTTCTTTAATACCTGCAAAGCATATTCTAGAAGCAGTTAAAAAAGATTATGTGGCAATGAAGAATATGATTTACGGAAATTATCCTAGTTTTGATGAGATTGTAGAGTGCTTAATAAAATTAGAATCAGAAATTCATAAATTGTAACGTATTAAGATAGAGGTCTCTTCTGTATAAGCAGTTTTATTAGTATCAAAACAAAAAAGCAACCCTAAGGTTGCCTTCTAAGATGGTGCGTCGTATACCATTATCCTTCATTATAAATCATACAGTTAGGTGTAAAAGTAAATTTTTCTGACACCTAAACACAGAAATGTAACCATTTTGATGGTCTGTTTTTTATGTTTTTAACGGATATTCAATAAAATCTAAATTAAAAAACTTGAGTTTTCAAGCCATAATATAACGGTGCTTTAGCCATAATAAATTGGTGCTTAAGGCATAATAAAACGGTGACAGCCATAATAACAAGGGAAAACCCACAATTTTCCTACAAGTTTTCCACAGACTTTCCAACAGGCACTTTAAATATTGTTTAAATCAAAAAACACAAATTTTGCTATTCCAAAAATTCTGACACTGGCAGATGATGTGATATATCCGTGAAAATACATTGAATTTTTATCGGTAACAAATTTTTCAAATTCTTCACTTTCTGGAAAGTTATAGAAAGGTTCATCTTTATTTAAAGGTATTAAAGAAAGAACTCTGTTTTCATATTTGATTTTTCTTAATCTTCCTTCTTGTCCTGTGATATTAACAATTGCGTATTTATTATTAGCTATTATCAGTTGTTCTTCTTTTTCTTTGCCTTTTAATTCCTCAGTTGAACAAATTGCGATAGATCCTTTAGGGAATAAAGGTTCCATTGAATTATCTTGCACAGCAAATGCAAAATTACATTCATTTGAATAAGACGAGGAAATTGTCTTATCAAAAGAATGTTTTTTCAATATTGATTCAATATTCTCAAAACTCTGATGAATAAAAAAGTTGCTATCAAGTATTGGTAAGGAATTTAGTGGTTCAATAAAATTGGGGTTTTTCTTTAGTAATGCACCTGGATCAATATTATAAATATCAATCAATGCTTTTACATATTTGATTTTAGGTATTCTAACACCTAATTCCCATGCAGACAGACTAGCTTGTTTTACATTCAATTGTTGAGCTATATCTTCTTGACTAAAGCCTTTCTCAGTCCTTATAGCTTTTAATTGTTTAGCAAGAAATAAAGGCTCAATTTTTAGAAGAGACATATATTGCTTTTCAAGTTCAGACTCTGAATTAGGGAACTCTGCTTTATAAGTTAAAAAAATCTGTTTAAGTAAAACTGAATCTGATAGATCTGCCACTTTCATTACCTTTTTCTTAAAATTTTTAATATTTTACTAAAAAATTTAAAAATATGTAGATTTTATTAAAAATAAAGAGTATCGTATATAAAATACAACAAATAAGTTGTATTCATAACAAATCAATATTTCAAAAATGGTAAAAAATTATGAGTAATAAAAGAAAAAGTCAGAACAGCAATTCAGATAATCTCATTCTTAATATTGCTGGGGTAATTAGCTTAATTGGCGTGACAAGGGCAACTTTTAATCGTTTACGAGATACAGAAGATTTCCCTAAATCAATAAATACAGCAGGCAGATCTCTTTGGTCAAAAGCTTCAATTATGGAGTGGTTAAATGCAAGAAAGTGCAATTAGTAGCAGAGTTGAGTCTGAACTCTTATTCCAGTCGCCAAACAAAAATAAGAGCTCAACTAACGAAGTTATAACTCATTATAGTTCAAATAGTGAATTAAATGAAGTTAGTATTAGTGATTTTATAACTCCTAAATGGAAGCATTATAATGTTGATTTAGATCTTGCTTCATTGATAGCAAGGGCAAAAAAAGATCAATTTGTAGGATTAGTAAAATTTACTAAAACTCAAGATCACAATGTTGTTAAATTATCTAAGCAAAACTTAAGTCATTTTTCTATTTATTTAGCGTGCATTCTAATAAGAATGTTTTATGACTCTTACAAGAATCAATATAAAGATAGTGATCTTTATGTTCGTATTTCTTATACAGAAATTGTAAGTACTCTATTTCGTTTCTCACAAAAATCAGTCAATAAAGCAAATCAGAATAGCATTTTTATGTTGAAAAGCATTATTCATGCTTTAACAAATTTGAAATTATTTAATGGGGAATCACTATTAGATTGTGAAAAGCATAATGGAGTTGCTCCAGTAATTCATTTGAAACGAATTTTTTTTGAATTTGCTAATGTTCAATTCAACATTGAAAAACATGATTTTATCCCTCTTAATGAACATCTATGGCAAGTAATTGAAAAATATACAAAGCAAAGCCGAGTTTTAGTTTGTTTATTTGAATTTATCTTTTTAGAAACAAAGAAATATTTAGAAAAAAATCTGAATTATCGATTAATTGTGATCGCTCTGAAATTTCAGAAAACAGATATAAATGCTTTTTTAAATTTGACAAAAAGCATTCTGTAAAAAGCATGATGGAATCTGCTTTAAATGTAATAAAGACTGATCTCCTTGATGAAAGAATCAAAAAAATTATTCCTGAAATTGTTTCAGAAAAGGAATTAATAAAATTTAAGGGTATTTCTAAAAATGAGAGAGGAACTCATAATGAATCAGAACATCACAGATAAACAACTAAAACAAAAAGTTTTAGATGCCTTATGCAAAAACAATACTCAAGAAATTAAGTGTTCCGATAACTTATTTTTAAGAGTTTATCCTAGTGGTGGAATGTCTTTTTTGTTTAGATCAAAAATCAATGGCAAAAATGTATCAAAAACAATCGGCAAGTATCCAGAAATGTCATTAAAAGATGCTCGTACAAGGGTTATTGACGTTTTATATGAAATAAAGAATGTTGAAAAACAATCTTCTGAAAATTCAGCCCCTTTGTTTGGAGATTATTCAAAACAATGGGTAGAAACATACAGAGTATATAAGGGGATCCCAAGTAACTATAAAAATAACAAATCTTACTACACGAACAGAGCTTTAGTTAAGCATTTAGAGGGTTTATTTTTATATAAATTAGACGATATAAAGCCTTTGATTGTTAAAGAAATTCTTGAAAAAGTAAATTGTACTATTGGTACTAAACGAAGAGCTATAAATACTCTAAACAGAATATTAAACAGTGCTGTTGTTGATGGGATCATTGAAATTAACTATTGCCAAAATATGCTTAATTCACAAGGCATTGTGTCAAAGAGTTTTCCTGCACCTAAAAGTGTCGGTTACAGCTGGTGTCCAGCCAACGAATTAAAAGATAGATTTTTTAAAAAATTAGAAAATGTCGATGACATGCAAAAAGTTTTTTATATTTTTATTGCAATGTCCGGACTAAGAGTTGGTTCTGCATCTCGTTTAACTTGGGAAAACATCAATTTTTCTGAAAAGAAAATCTATATACCAGCATCTGATATGAAGATGGATCGTGATTTCATTCTTCCTCTTACTCCATTTTTAGAAAGTCTATTCTCTAATTGGAAAAAACAATGTTTATCTATTGGCATTGATAGTAAATATGTTTTTTATAAAAAAACAAAAAATCAAGAGCCTATCAATCAAGCAAGAATGAATGAACCAGTAACGACTAATTTGCATGGAGATGTAACTCTTCACGGTTTACGCAAGACATTAAAAACATGGCTATCAGAAATAGGAATTTCTGACAGGGTAAGCGAATGTTGTTTATCGCATCTTTCTACAAATAATCTTGAAAACGTATATAACAAGTACGATTACTTTAAAGAAAGATCTAATGCTTTAAACCTATGGAATTACTATTTATTTTCAACTCAATTAACAGAAAAATATAAATCTTTGATAGATGTAAATTCGAATGTTTTAAACGTATTAGAGAGAGCTTTAGAGGACAGATATAGTCTTACAAAGCAAATTGAATTTGATGAAATGTTGGGGTGATAACGTGCTAGAAGTTAAAAGAATATGATCGAGCATAGATGATGAATTATTTGTTTTTTTTGCAATAAGAGAGGATGAAAATTATGGAAGATAAAACTCCAAATACAATCGAAAAGACTGATAAAGTATTAACTGAATCTGTCGAACAAAAATCAGAAATTGAAAAAAAAATTAACTCAATTTCAAAAGCACGAAGCTATTACAAACAAGTGGATACACTTCAGAAAAAAATAAAAGAGCAGAAAAAAATCATAGCAACTGCCCAATCCAAAATTGAAAACTATAACAACAAGCTTGCCGAAGTTGTGAATAGTTTTTAATTTTCGCACAAATACCACTTTAGGGGTGTTGTAGTGCGCACTACAACACCCCCTCACAAGTTCGGGGTATTGGTGCGTCTTTTGTTACTTCACTTCAATCAAAAGAGATGTTCATAGATGGCTGAAATTTCTTGTTTTTCAATTAAACAAACAAAAAATATTAACGTCACTCATAATGACAGAACTATTAGTCCTAGCTATTTACTTCAAAATGAATCTAGGGGAGTTGAAGTAAATCGCAATGCTATTGAAGCTCAAGCTTTTTATGACAGCTTATTAAAAACTGCTGTCACAAATTACACAAACAGAACACATCAGAAATTACAGTCCAAAAATTATAATTGGTCTGCTGTTGTACTAATTAAAGATACAACAACAATGAATGATCTTGAGCAACTTACAGCTGAACTCAAGAAAAAATTTGGTTGGCAATGTTATCAGATAGCAATCCATAGAGATGAAGGCCATTTCGATAATGTAACCAAAAAGACAAAGTACAACCTTCACGCTCATTTAGAGTTTTTAATGCTAGATGAAAACGGAATTTACTGTTTTAAAAAGCGTGATTTTGGCAAAAAAGCAATGAGTGATATTCAAACGCTTGTTGCTGAAAAACTCAATATGAAACGAGGTAAAGATTCTCGCACAACTAAACGTAAACACCTAGACCATTACCAGTATCGCCAATATTCAAAAAAACTTCAAAACATGCAAAGCTTGATGACTGATGTTTTTAAGGAGTTACAATCTATCGAGAAAAACAAATCTCAAAATGAAATAGAAAAACTTATTAAACAAGCTAATGAGATAAACCAAAAGAACAAGCAACTCGTTGATGAGTTAAATCTTGAGCTTAATAATCTCAAGAAAGACAAAAAGGCAATCCAAAAGAGACTAATTGGAACTGCGTTAAATTACAGAAGAATTCAAAAAGAAGTAAAGAAACAACTGCTCAAGGCTCAGAATGATTTGCTGTCACAAGAGCAAAAAATTGCTGAGCTTAATTCTCTATTAGATAAAGTCACAAAAGAAAACCAAGAGAAAACTGAGGAGATAAAAAGGCTCAATGCTCAAGTAAGCAATTTAAGTGCAGAACTAAATAAAAAGCCAACTGTAATTACTGAAATTAAAGAAAAGCCTATTGAGGTTGTAAGGGAAGTTGAACATAAGCTTACAGAACAAGAAATCAAAGCTCTGTGTGAAAAGGTTAGAAAGCAACTGATTGCTGAAGGCTGGCATACTAAAGATGACTATCAAAAGCTATCCTCTTTCAAAAAGGACTCTCTAGCAAAACTAAAAAAAGAAGGGGAAACAGAACTAACAGAAAAAGAATTTTTTGCTCGGCTTGATACCCTAAAAGATTCATTTGAAAGACAAGAGCACTTATATACCCAAAATGAATTAGAACACGCTATAAGCGAAGCTACTAAAGATACAGTATCTAAAGCTCAGTATGAAGAAATTTACAATGCTTATCAGCAAGAAACAGATAGAGCAGACCAAAATAAAGTTCTTTTAATTGATTTATTAAATGAGGTATCAGACCAAAAGATAAACGATTCTGTTGATCAAAATGAATTAGTAAAAATTACTGCTAATGTTATTACAGAATTAGAAGAACAAAGAGAATTTAAAGGGCAAAACAATGGTAATAAAAGGACTTCAATAGTAAGGTAATGAAAAGAATCTGTTGAAAATTGAGACTGAACTAGGAAGTGTGGAAACTTAAATAAGTCTGTTAATATAAATTACTTATTTGGAGTCCACACTTATGGCAAAAGTTGAAATCAAAAGAAATCTCATTACAGGAGAGCTATCTAAAAAATGGAATAACTCAAAAATTCAAAACTGGTCTAAAGTTTTAAATCAACTATCCTGTTTAGAAGAAACATGTGATAGGATAGCTAAATACATATAAATATTTGTAATTGGTACGAAATAACCGAAAACTAATCCATTATGACAGTCTCACAGCAGACTGTCAGCTCATTAAAAAATCAGTGTGATTTGATTCACAAAATTG
>ONIU01000103.1 GCA_900317935.1 uncultured bacterium | reverse complement strand
ACGCTAATGGTACTGCGGGGGCAGCTCCGTGGGAGAGTCAGTCGCCGCCAGGTCTATAAAGCCCCGAACGAAAAACGTTCGGGGCTTTTCCATTTTAGGATTTATATATATTGGTTTTCTATGTTTTATTGTTATGATAAAGTTGTAATTAAAAATCGGGGGTATTTTTTATGGGTAGTCAATTATCAGCCGAGTATATTATTGTTATTATTTTTGTTGTTTTATTTATAGTTGCTATATGTAAAGAAGTCTTTAGTGGAGGAAGAAAAAAAAGAGAAGAGCAGGCTGTGCAATATGCAAGAAAAACAAAGTCTGCAATTAAACCATTCTTTTCGAAGTTTGTTAAAGACTGTGGTGATATGGAATGTTTTTCCGATATGTTAAACCTTTCTTTTTGTAATGTTATTGAAAAGCTAGATAAAGAAAATGGTGATGTTTATATAGGTGAATTACGTTGGGAAATTGCAGTTGAACAAAATAACAGAAGAAGAAGATCCTTGGTAGCTGATTTATTATTTGGTTCAGAAAAAAAATATATTAGAGTCCCTAAGGAAGCTACTCTTTGTGCACTTTATGATGAGGGTTTTAATTTACCTAATTTTGATTTAATTCGTGAGACTTTGAAGGATAAAGCTGTAGAAGTTTTAGGGATGAATAAAACAGAAGATATTGATTTTGATGAAGATAAGGAATTCTCTAGTGCCTGGTGGCTTTCTAGTAATGAAAATATGATTGTTAAAGAACTTTTTACTAAGAGTATCAGGTCTAATTTTATGAATTTTGTAGACAAAGGTTATCGAATTTGTGGAAGAAGGAATGTGCTTTTCATTCTTGCAAATAGAGCTCTTTGGCCTGAAGATTACTCTAGAGTTATTTCTGATGTTCGTATGATTCAGCGTTTTATGAAAAACAATAAAAAGTTCTATACTCCTTATTCAGAAAGACAAGAAGGTAAAGAAGAAAGCAAAGAAGAAGGCAAAGAACAATTATCTTGATTTAATTATTTTTTTCATAATTGTTGCTTGAATCCACAATATAAACAGAACTCCAACAATTGAAGGGCCTGCTGGCAAATCATATTCAATTGAAATACCCAATCCGCTAATTCCTGCTATAATTCCTAATACTGGACATAAATAGAATAAGCAGTTAGCGTTTTTTGCGAATTGACATACTGTTATTATTGGAAAAAGAAGGAATGCGAAAGTTCCCATTGTTCCAAGGCTTTCCATACTGATTATTATTGTAGCTGAAATGCATATAAATTGCAGATATTCATAGATTCGCCATTTATTTAAACCATTTAGTTCTGCTTGTACAGGAGACATGTTGACCATCAGTAAACGTCTTTTAAATAAGGTTAGTAACAGAAGAGCAGGTATACATATTGTTGCTGTATAAAAGATATCATTATTAACAGAAGCCAATATTCCACCTTTAAACATTGATTCATAAGCATGAGTTTCAGCATTGCTTTTGGCCATTATAAGCAAGCTTCCAGCCATTGAAACAGCAAAACCTATACCGATAAAAGCATCATTTTCTAACTTTAAAGCTCCTTTACTGGAATGCCAACCGAGTATTAGCACGCAGAGAACTAGAACAACAATGTAAGTTACTATTTTGTTTTCTGTAAATAGAGCAGATAGAAGAAGTCCGAATCCTGCTATCTGCGGTAAAGCAGCTCCAAGAAAAAGTGAACGTCTTTGATAGAGGAATATGCCTGAATTTGATAAAGACGCTGATGCAATGATTACTACATAAAATGCTGCCTTGAAAAATTTAAGTGATTCCATTAGTTCAGTCATATTATTACCTCATATCTTTCTGTTCAATATATTTTAAACATCCGTCTTCTACTCTATAAATGTTAAAATCCATTTCTTTGAAGTCATCGAATATATGAGAAACAAGAATAAGAGCGAATTCCTTTTCTTGTTTGATTTCTTTTAAAAGTTTCATAAAGTTTTTACGTTGGTTAACATCAAGTCCTTGAGTTGGTTCATCTAGTATGATTGCATCTGGAGAACTTATTAAGGCTTGGGCGAGCATAATTCTCTGCTTTTGGCCTCCTGAAAGATTTTTGAATAAATGCTTTCTATACTCTGATAAAGAAACTCTTTCCAAAATAGAATCGAATTTATCTTTGAAACGAGGCAAAGCAGACTGCCATGGAGATAACATTTTGCTAAGCCCCATTTCTAAGATTTCTTCGACAGAAAAAGGAAGCAGGTCTTCTGTTTCTCGTATTTGAGGAATATAAGAAATAGTGTTGTTTTTGTCTATTTCCACTTCTCCACTGATCGGTTTAATAATACCCAATAAAGTTTTTAATAGAGTTGTCTTACCAGAACCATTCTCACCGATTAAACCAATGTTTGCATTTCTATCTATAGTGAGATTAATATCTTTTATTAACAGTCTATCAGAATAGCCAACCGACAGATTTTTACAAGAAACAAAAGAGCTTTGCATTTTACTTTAACTCCTCTGACAGTTTGTCAATTAAATAATCTATAAACTGAATATAAGTATCAGTTCCTTTTACTGCACCAGTAGAAGCAGGTAGTGAAATAACCTTGCCTTGGATTTTACTGGCAATCATATTTGGATATTTCTTATTCTGATAGCTTTCACAGATTATGTTTTTACAACCTCTTTCGTTCATTAAGTTAGTTGTATTCATTATTTCCTTAGCAGTAGGTGGAATACCTGGTCTAGATTCAACGTATCCAACTATTTCCAAGCCTGTAAAATCTGTGAAATATATCCAGGAACTATGCTGACAGACGATTTTTTTATTTGATACAGAACTGATTTTTTCTTTCCAAATCTTAATTTTTTCGTTAATTGCATTTTTGAATTTTGTAAGGTTTTCTGAATAATATTTTTCGTTTTGGGAATCAATAGCTGACAATTTGTTATATGCTAATTCGGCTATCAGTATAGCATTACTTGGATCGAGCCAATAGTGAGGGTTTCCAAGAGGATGAACATCGCCTAATTCTGGAGTTACTCTTGTTGTTGGAACTTCCTTAGGGCTGATTACTGTAGAGCAGTCTACATATCCATTCTGACCCTTTTGAATTTTCATGTTATGAGAAGAATCTATTAAGGGCTGTAACCAGATTTCTAAGTCCATACCAACTAAAAATAGTAAATCAGCCTTAGACAAGTTTCTTAAAAAAGTTGGTTTTGGTTCTATTTGATGTGGGTCATCACTTGGTTTTGCCAAATGCATAGAATCAACTTTATCGCCGCCAACTTCTTTTACTATGGCATTAAGGTCAGACAAAGTTGTTACAATTTTTACTTTTGCGAAAGATGCAGAAGTTTGAAGTATGAATATTATTGCTGCTAAGATTGTTATTATTTTTTTCATGTTTTTTACTCCTTTATAAGTTTTAGAGATTAGGTAAGACCCCTTTCGTCAGCCTTCGGCTGACACTTCCCCCACCTTCGTGGGGGCAGATCTTTCATTCTTCATCATGGTGATCGTGGTCTTCGTCTTCATCGTCGTGATGATGGTGGTGACCTTCTTCAGCCGTTTCTGTGCCATCAGCGTAGACTCCGAAGTCAGATCTTGAATTGCAACCAAATAAGAAAGTCGAGTAGCAGATAGCTACGAATATTATTAATGCTTTTGTATATTTGTTATTTTTCATTGTTTTCTACCTTTTATTTAAGTTTTTAGAGATGAGAGGTAAGAGGTAAGAGAATTGTTGGCTTTGTAAGCTATCTATTTATTGCTGATTATGCTTGTTTGAGCACTAAACAATCCTCTTATTTCTCTCACTCTGATCTCTTATCTCTAGAAGTTAGACAGATGGGGCTTATGAGGTCCTATACCACAAATAAATTGCAGCCATATTTCATTGTTATGTCTGCCCTTGAACGGGTCATCAATTTGTCTGAATTGTAGCTGTAATCTATCGTTTTCTGTAAGCCACCAGCCAGCAAATATAGATTTAGCCTTTGTAGCTTTAGTATTATCTGTTGGTTTTTCCGAATAGTCATATTCCAAACCGATATGCCAGTTATAGTCACGTTTGAATTTATAAATAGCGGCGGCATAATAGCCGTAAGCGTCTAAATCGTCGCCTAAAGCAACTTCTCTAACAGACTTAACATATTCTCCAAAAAGAGTGATTTTGTCGAATTGGTTGATTCTGTGTCTATAAACAAGATCAGCAGAATAAACTTTAGCTTTAAAATCGCCTCTGTCATCATAAGCGCCTTGGTTATAGTTGAAGTCAGCTTGTAAATCGTCTCTTTGGTCGTTAAAAAATACATTATATGTAAGTTTCCCACCGATAACTTTGGTTTGTCCATCGTTAAACATTGTTGTGTTGTTACCGTTAAAAACATTAAATGCAGCTCTGGCATAGGTATTATCATTAATGTAAAAGTTTTTACCTAAAATCAAACCATCATCAATATAGCCATGTTCTCCGCCATAGAAATACTGGTTTGGAAAAGGCATACATACAAATGGCCAGTCGTGTGAATGTAATGGATTGATATAACCTGTATTGGCTAACATTCGACCAACTTTTAAGTCTAATTCCATTGGTAGGGAATTATTAATTTCTGCAAAGGCTTCTTCAACATGGACTTCATCATCGTGAAAGCCTAGCGTTACTGTACCTTTTGTATAAGGACTGACAGCTTTTGTAAAGTTAAGTTCTGTGCCATCAAGTTTTAAGGTATTTCGTCTGGTATCTCTTTTATCTCTGGTTCCCATATATCTGAACATAACAGCAGCACTGATATCTGGGTTCTGATTCTGGTAAGCAGGTGCTTGAACAGGTTGAGCAGTTTTCTTTTCCTGCTGTTTCAAGCGTTCTTCGGCTTCTTCCAATTTCTTTTGCATGGCTTCAAGATTTTGGGAAAGAATTTTAATATTTTCTTTCATCTGCTGAATTTCTGCCATAGTGTCAGGTTCTAGTTGACCTGTTTGGGTTTCTTCATTTGCTAGAAGCGGAGAAGAGTATAAACATAATGATAGTAATATAATAGAAATTAATTTAATAGTATTTGTATATTGCCAAGATTCCGCAAAGCTACGCTTTGCAGCCCCCTCAGCTTCACTTCGTTCAGCAACTCCCCCAATCTTTGATTTGGGGAGCATCGTTTTATTGAGATAACGATTTATGTAAAATGATATTTTTTTCATAAGAATTCCTTTTTACGTTAAATAAAGGGTATAGGGGTTATAGAGTAGATTCTAAAAAGATTCATTGTTGATAACTATCGATAGAGATGTATAGCAACTAGATTTTTTAAGAAATTTAGAGAAAAGAGAAAAGAGAAAAGAGGATTGTTTTAGCTTATGAGAGTTTGTAGTAATTAAAAATTAATGCTGTTAATTATATTTTTATCTTACTAACCTATCATGGATAGCTACTATTCTTAATAGAACTTAAATAAATACTATTGCTGAAATTCAGACAAAATAATTATATTTATATTCTTTAAGCTCTATTCTCTATGGAAATTTAAGTTTCTCCAACTCCTATACGAGCAATAGTTAAAGTTAAAAATAAGATTATGCTGTAAAGGAAGGTGGTGAACGTAAAAAGAATTTAAAATAAGAAAAAGAAGAAAAACCTGTTGTTGTTTGGTAAACAGGTTTTTCATTAGTTACTTCTAAAGTAAAATCAAATATTAAAGGTTTGCTTAGGTTTACTGAATTAAAATATGAAAGATTACATACAGGACATTTATCTGAATTATGGCTATCTTTATCATGATTATTCTCATCAGAATCTGTTGAAGGAGTAGTTTGTTGATTTTCATCAGATTCGTTTATTAAATAAGTGAAAACAGAAGAATTTGTTTTGTCGTAACAATGTAAATCATGAGGTAAAGAAAAAGCAAAAACATAAATAAAAAGAGATATAACAGTTAAAATAGCTGAAATATTCAATAAATATTTTCGTTTATTTATGTTTTTAATAAGACTCATAATAAAAATCTAATATTATAAATATATTAAATTAGTCAAGAAAAAACATATCTCAATAAAAATGCTTACAATAAAAAACCGCTTGGCTTTTAACCAAGCGGTTTTAAGATTAGTTTTTCTTTGGAACTGAAACACCAGTTACTTTGCAATCTTCTCTGGTTACTATATCGAATTCTGCTCCAACTGGAATTTCTATTTCTCCACCTTTTACAAAGGCTCCCCCAGCAAGACCGATTGGTCCTAATACTACAAAGCCTAATGCTGAAGCACCGGCAGCCATACCTATTTTTTTCTTGTCATATTTTTCACCAGCGTCATCAATAGATACTTTAACAAGGGTTGAATCCATTGTTTCCAAATTAGACAAGTCTAGGTTTATATAACCTGTTCTTCCAAAACGGCCGCTTCTTCTTACACTTTTTATTGTTGGGCTTATTATTCCGCCTTTGGTCATTACTAGTATTGAATCATTGATGAATACATCATCAGCAATAACCATAGGAACTAAATCACCTTTTTTAGCTGTTTTGCTGGAAAGTTTCTTCTTAAGTTTTACTTTAAGCTTTGTTCCTGCCGGAATTGTAACTTTATGAGTTGATATTAGACCATTTTCTATAATTACATGAACTTGCTGTTCTAATCTGAAAGCCATAGCTTCATTTGAAGGAATTCCTGTAATGTATTTATCTATTTTTGCAAGTCTTTCTTCTAGAGAACCTTCAATAGTAGTATTAAAGAGTTTCCATTCCAGATAGCTTAATTTCATATCTAAAGATGGGTTTTGATTAGAACCGACAAAGATAAAGTCGTGAAGATACTTTGCTTTTTCGGAATCAGACTGGCCTGTATTTCTTCCGAATAAATCTTCTTCAATCTGTTTTAATCTATTGCTATTAGACGCATCTTGTTCTGCACCGTATATATATCTTTCCATTCGGCTGATTTTCATTCTGACTTCCTGATCTACAGGCTCAGCTTTGAGCAATGAGCAAAAACAAGCAGCTAACAAGATTGCTACGATTAAGTATCTTTGTTTCATCTTTGACTCCATTATTTATTTTTTATCTGATTTTTCACTTACTTCTATCTTTTTCATTGCACCCGTTTTTATTTTCTTGTCTGGGTTATAGACAATCATTATTTCTCTTTGTTTTTTAGGAGTGCGTATTATGTCGTTACAAAAGTGTTTAAAATCAGCTAAGTCTTCATTTTTTACTATGATATCACTTTTGTGAAGTTCGTGCATTGTACTTGCAAGAGTTAAAACTTCTTTTTCTTCTAAGCCAGCCCTTGCATCAATCATATTAGTACAAAACATTACTACTGGTCTACTGAAACGTTCAGCTTGGGGAATCATAGCTTCCTGAAAGAGAAGAGCTCCATGTTCATCGAAAAATCTAGGAAATAATGCTGGAATAAAATCGAATTTTCTAGCGTCTATTACTACTCTTTTATATCGGGAAGGTTCTTGAGTTTCATCAACATCAATAGGAGTGCTCCAAGAAGCTAGAAAACCTGTAGGCTGCATTGGTTGCGGTCTTAATGCGGCAAGATAAAAAGCTGAACGCAAGCTGAGTTTACCGCTTATTGGTATTTCTATTTTACATCTTACCAATCCTGAAACATCTTTTTGGTAAAAAGTTTTGGGGGCAGACATGAGAACCATGCCTAGACGTTCTTTTAGAGCTTTGTTGGTATGAAGTATATGCTTAACTTCTTTCCCATCCATAATGGTAAGGGAAAGAATCTGTTCGTAAGCATGGTGCATGGCATCCATCCATGCTCTACCTCTTTCAGTTTCGTAAGAGCCTTCTTCCCAAGGGGTTCCGCCAAGACCAAATACTTCAAGCTTTTGGTTAAGAAATACTTTATGGTTAACTAAGTTTTCAGCTAGAAGTATTTGGGGTAGTAATGAACAGAGTATCAAAAGCAACAGCTTAGTTGAAAACTTCATTGTCTTTCTCCACAGCCTGCTTTTATCAATCAAATGTCATATGAGCGCCAACATAGTGTTCTCTTATGATATCGCCGTCATAGTATGAATAATCTACTCTGACATTTGGAAGAACATTCATACCGAAACCTAAGGTAAGTGTGCCATTAAGGCTACCCATACGCATAGTCAAGTCATTTTCGACGAATTTCTTTTCAACACCAACACGGTATTGTCTTTCGTTTGCATCGCAGGAATCAGTTAGGTTAATTCCGTCAACTGCAATTACTGTGCCTCTAGCGACTTCATAAGCAGCACCAATATTGAAGCTTACTCCATCTTCTTTTACATTGTCACCTTTAACATTTTCAAGAAGATTGTCTAATGTCATACCTATAGAAAGTTGGTCGTTGTAATGATACATGAGACCAGCACCTAAAGAGAGTGATTCTCTGTTGGCACTAATTCCGCCTCTGACATGTCGGTCTACTTCCAGGTATCTTATTTTAATACCACCATAAAGCTGTTCTCTAGCCAACATTCTTCTTGCTATTGGAAATCTGGTGGCGAAAGCTAACTGCAAATCATCAACTTTTCTATGGACACCGACATATTCACCGCCAACAATGTTTCCAAAACCTTCGTAACGCTTGTCTTGAGTATAAGCAAAACCATAGCTGTATTTTGGTTTTCTTGGAATAGGTTCTTCAAGAATATTGTGTTCGAGATAGTCTGTGATTGAAAAACGGCTTTCTTCTTCACCTTCATAAATATGACCGGTAAAAGCGAGACTTTGCCATTCAAAGATATCGCGTTCGTTGACCTTAGCTTGAATCGATGCTTCTCTACCTTCAATCTGACTTAAACCAGCTGGGTTATAGATAGTTGCGGATTCATCGTTTGATAAACCGATGAAAGCTCCACCCATACCTCTGGAACGAACAGACTGGGCATTTGCAGTATCATTGGAGAATGCTAGTAACGAGGCCAGCATAAAAACTATGCCTGCTACCTTATTTAATTTTGAACGATTCATTAGCTTTGGCCTCCTTCGGCTCAAAAGTTGGTTATTTTTTATCCTAATCGGCAACATTTGAATAATCTTTAACGATTAGTAGTATTTTTCTTAACAGGAACAAAGCCGCTTGGGATGTTGTTATTCGGGTTCTGTTGCTGTGGCTGAGTATTGTTTCTTTTTAATGGAACAAAGCCGCTTTGAGTATTTGCATTATTAGGTCTTGGAGAAGAAGAGGTTTGGTTAACCGGCTGCATGTAAGGAACAGAAGACTGAGGCTGAACTTGTCTTGCAACAGGCTGGTCTATTGGCGGCTTACCTACTTCAGCAATAGGCTTTGCTTGCATTGGAGCCCGTCTAAGCACTTCAACAGCAGGACTTACTCTATTCCCATTAGCATAAACGAAAGGAACTTCAGCATATCTGATATTGTCTTCGTAGCTGGCAGCAGTATAGTTATTCAATAACTTATACTGGTTTTCATTTTTGGGGGTAATCATGTCTATTATCGTAGGATCACCGTAAACGTTACTTCCACCACCGAAATCGTCATGAGTTGGAAAAGCTTTAACATCGCGGTTAAGCAGACGATTTGCTGATACTACATTTTTATATCCCATGGAGAAACACTGAAAACCGGATTTTTCAGAAATTCTGGGAAGTTTTTTCTTAGAAATCTTGGTGATGACTCTATCACCCTGAACTTCTACGTAGTCAGGAATGATAATGTCGTCGATTCTATTCTGGAATTCGAGTTCGTCTGTTTTTTCTCTTAGGATTTCTTCTAGAGCAGAAAAATTCATTGGGCTGATTAAGATTACTTTTTCCCAGCCCATCTTGTCTGCGAACAGAATACTTCTGCCGGGAAGAGGTTCTTCGTAGCCTGATTTTTCAATACCATCTATATCTACATAAATATCCCAAAGATTGGC
>ONIU01000035.1:15741-43689 GCA_900317935.1 uncultured bacterium | reverse complement strand
GCAATTAGCACAATCTAATTTGGACTTAAAAAACAGTTTTAGCACAGCCTCTCTAATCTCTTAAAATTGAATAGAGAAGATTGGGGCGTGCTGTTGGGCTCCGTAAATGTCGGTTTCGCCAGGGGCACCTGATGCCCAGGGGCGTTTGATAGTTACTTTTACAGCGTTAGCTGGTGAGAACCATACAATCTTCATTACATCTTCTTCTGGAATGTTATAAAGCTTAGCGAACTGAGCTTTATTGATTACTTCTTTATTTTTGAATTCTTCAAAGTATTCTTTGTTTTTGAACATGATGTCAAAAGTCAGTTCAAACGGGCCAGAATTCTTTGATCTAATTACTTTTGCAGCTTCGAGAATGTTTTTCATTGTTATTACTCCGTTTAAGTTTCTACTACTTTAATGCTTTTGTAAGCTATTAAGGTGTTAGGGATTAGGGTGCAGGGATTGAGGGAATAACTTTCCTAAAGCCCCTACTTGAGGAGGGGTGGCAGCCAAAGGCTGACGGGGTGGTGACTGAACTAGAGTTAACCATCTTTAGCAATAGCGTATTATTAATCTATAAAACAATAGTTTACTCTGGTTAGATCACCCCTCAGTCAGACATATGTCTGACAGCTCCCCTCAAGTGGAGCCTTTAGATGTATCTCATCTCAAGAGCTTTGCCTTTTACGCTCTAACTCCATCTTTATAGCTTTCTACATGGTGCGGGAAGAGCTTCATACCATCAATATTCATCAGGTGGTAAACAGAGAATTCGAATACCTTTCCAACGGTAATATCAGATGGTGAGAACGGGAAAGCAAGATTACCAGCAGTAGAGATACGACCAGCATAACCGTAGTGAAGCATTGTAGAACGAGCTATACTGCAAAGTGAGTCAGCTTCAGCCTGAGTCTTGCAAAGTGCTTCAATAACGATGCAGAGTTCGTGAGAAGTAACTTCTTTTACTGTTTCTAACGGGCCCATTACGCCGTTCTTTCCATAAACATGGAAATAAAGATTATCGCTTCTATGCGGGTCTTTTGTAATGGTGTTAACGCGTTCTTTTACTTCTTCAATTATTTTGTCGATGCCCTTAATCATAATTGGGTCACGAGTCCCAGCTATGCTGACGGTTCTATAACCTATGCAGCGAGCGCCTTCAAGTTTAACCCAATATTTTGGAGTAGGTATTTCCTTACTGCCTTTGACTTCAACACGACCTTCGCCCAAATCCTTGAAAGAACAGCCTTCAAGATTGAGTTCTCCACCAGGACCTGGCAGATGATATGGGTCGGTCTTTTCATAAAGAGTGTGAGCAGCAGCAGATTCGCAAGTGAATTTTCTGTCTGGGGAAAGAGCTTCGAGAATGAAGCTGTCTTCTGTGAGAGTGCCCATAGCACAGTCAGAACCAGAACCTGGAGTAGCAGCAATAGCAGCACATTCCAAAATTTTGCCCATGTGAAGAGCCAAGCCCTTGTCATAACCAAGCATTATTGGCAAAGCGGCGAAGTTAGCCGGGTCATAGCAGCGACCAGCAAGAACTACATCACATTTGTCTTTGAGAGCTTCGATAATTGGTTCAACACCAATCTGAGCAACCAAATAAGTGGTTTCATCAATAGCTTCTTCAGTGAGCTGTGGGACATAAGCCAAAGGTTCAATACGACCTTCCTTTAAAGCCTTCTTAACATCATCTTTGCTTACATCAGAAGGGATAATACCCATCTTAAAAGAAAGCTTGTTTTCAGCAGCGATTTCTTCAATTATCTTGCGGCACCATTCAAGGTGAACATCAGCACCAGAACCGCCAGCTGTTCCAACTACAACAGGAATATGGTTCTTTACGCCGTGAACAAGCATATAAGTCAAATCACGCTTAACGGCTTCACGGTTTGTAAAAGCTTTACCAGCACCAAGATAATAAGGGCCCGGATCAGTTGACCCTGCGTCAACGGCAATTAAATCTGGCTTCTTTTCCATACCTTTAAGAAAAGAAGCTTCTGGGAAACCGTAACCTAAGATTGCGGTTGGAGATAATACTTTAAAAGGTTTGAGTGACATTATTTAACTCCATATTTCATACGAAGGACAGCTATAATGCGTTCCATTTCGTTATTTACAATAGTAAAGCCTTCGTCAAAGCCCATACCAGGTTTTGCCAAAGTGCGTTCAGCCTGAGCTGCTACAGCCAAGTGTACACACATTTTTGCAGTATTGTCTGTTTCGTTGCAAGTTCCGCCCTGATAAGCTTCCATACCATGAGCTTTGCAGTAGATAACGCTTTCAACGATATTCTGAATACCACCGAGGTCAGGAGTCTTAATCTGAACCATATGGCATGACTTAGCGTCAGTAAATTCCTTGATGTCTTCGTAAGTATTGCACCATTCGTCGGCAACAATCTTAACTCTGGAACCAAGAGCAGTGAGTCTGTCAGTAATTTTCTTCAAAGCTTCAATCTGTGGGAGCTTAGCTTCAACGTCTACTGGACCTTCGATGTAAAGCTGTAAATCTTCAGCATCTTTTTCCAAAGAAGCAACATAATCAGCAACTTTATTCATATCGTTCTGATAAAGCTGACCGATAGTGCCATAAACATCGATGTGAAGGTCTGGTTTGTAACTTTCGTCAGTGCGAAGAGTTCTAACACGTTTTACAAGCCAGCGAATGTATTCTCTAAGCTTTTCGCCCTGAAGACCAAGCTTTTCTTCAACATTGTTAATCAAGCCGTGTGGAAGAACTTCAACGCCTTTAAGAATCATCTTATCTACATTAGCATATCTGTCATCACCGCTCTGACCGAATATCGGAACACGCTTAGCAATTATAGGAAGATTGTATTCCTGGCAAATTACTTCGGCCGGCATCAATATCTTAGATTTGGCTACAGCGTCTAACAAAGCCTGAGTCAAACCATATTTAATAGCAGAATGTAATGGCTTTCCTTCTATCTTCAATTCACAGAATTTCTTAGCCATATCTCTGAATGTGCCGATTTCCATACCTTCAAGCATTGGTTTAATGTGCTTTTCCAAGAAAGGAATAAATTCAGAAGCTAGGAACAATGGGTCTCTTCCGCCAGCACCAGAATACTGAACTGCTGCACAGTCACCAGTTGCAATCTGACCGTCTTCAAGCATCAAAATAATAGCGATACTCTGACCAGCCTGTCTGATACGAGTGAACTTCTGAGTTACAGGTTCCCCAACGTAAACAAAACCGTCATGCTTAGCACCAGCTTTAATAGCACGCTGGTCATCAAAATAAAAAGCTGAATTGCCTTTTGCGAAAGTTACTTGTTTAATCTTCATCTTGGTCTCCCTACTAATGCACCTTTACTAATTGCATAAATATCGTCAGTTACCATTTGGAAGCAGACTTTACGACCTTCTGCTTTTCCACGTTCTTCAAGCTTTTCACGGTGATAATTCATGATTTCATCGCTCAAAGCCATGTTACCTTTGTTAAAAATTCTTATAAAGCCGTGATTATCACGCATTGGCAGAATCTTGCCCTGATTATAAATGGATGGAGCAAATGGGACATCTATTGCACCTGCTGCAAAGCCTGCAATAGTGCCTTTTTCAATATCGCCATCGCCCAATTCATAGAGTTTATCCATAATAGAATGAACTTCTTTTTCAATCTGTTCAATTTCAATCTTATGTTCGTCACTAATTGGCAAATGCTGTTCCTTTAGCATATTAACAGCTTGTTTAGTGCATCTGATACCCATTCCGTTAGCTTCTTTAGTTGGAATACCCATAGCTTCGTGAGGTGATTTAACGATAACTTTGTCAGCACCAGCCAAAACTGCTACTGCTGAACCCCAACTGATTACTGCAAATGCTTTGGCTTCATCAGATGGGAAACCGCCCATCCACTGATGGAAAACGGTTGTAAGTTCGTAATCTGTTAAACCTTCGCGCTGAAAATATTCATGAGCAAGGTTTCTCAATGAAATCAAAGCCGCTACGTCTTGAATGAGGTTGCCGCCCTGACCATAACCCAATGTTATTGATTTGACGCCTTGGCGAAGTGCTAAAATACCTTCAACCAATGCACATACATGGCTTACACATGGGGGAACAAGGGTTCCTGTAAGGGGTCCGAAGGGTTCACGATTAATGTGAATGCCGCGTTCTTCGTATCTGCCGACTAGTCTGTCAACATATTTCCAGTCTTCAATAGACTTAGCCAATGGAACTTTCTTTGCATAAGGAATATTATAAGAAATTCCGCCACCTTCAAAACTAGTAAAACCGCCAGCTAGTGTAATTTCAGCTAACAATCTGGCATCTGGAGTTCCGTGTCTTACTTGAATCGGTGATTTAACTGCTTCTGTTACCTGACGGCAGCCATAAAGGCCGTGATTAACCGCAGGAAAACCGTTAAGTAATGAAGTTCTAGCTTCTAATGAACGCTGAATACCGTTTGCTGCTTCCTGATAACGGTTAAGTCTAGTGTAAGCGTCAATTGTTGTCGGTAATAAATCGGCCTGACCTTCGTTTTCCAAATACTGTAAAAGTTTAATATGGTCTTGAATCAAAGCAACACCAGCTCTTGGCTGACAAAGGGTAATACCCTTTTCTGAAGCTTTTCGCATAGCTACTGCGAAGTTCTTTGATTCTGGAATAGCTTTTTGATAAGCTACAGCTTCTTCAAAATCAATGTCTTTACCGGTTGGCCAGGTTTGAAGAACCTCTGCCCTTATCTCGTCAAATTTCTCGTCACTAATTCTGTAGGAACTCAATTCATTCACTCCTTGTTTTCTATAAAGAGATAAGAGATGAGAGATAAGAGATGAGAGACTTGTTAAAATCCCCCCTGTCACCGATTGCTTTCAGCAATCAGCCCCTTCAGTCGAGCTTTCGCTCGCCAGCTCCCCCACCATCCGTGGGGGAGCATCGGCTTGACAGAGAGGTTTTTCAATTCCCTACTCTTTTAACTCTTTTCTCTAATCTCTAAGAATCTCATCTACTTACAACCTTTGTTGTTAGCAATAACTTCTATAATATTGCCAACATCTATATGCAATCTAACATCATTATAGACCAAATTTTGTACAAGTAAAATATTTTTTTACGATTTGTTTATAGAGAGATTAGAGGCGAGAGAAAAAGAGATAAGGTAATTCTTTTTACTAGCTAAAGACTAGCCTTTTCTGAAGATGCTACACCGCTATACGTTGAATCTAGTGAGTGTCAGGATGGCAAGCAAGTAATAAAGTGGGTCATTAATTTATTTGAATAAGACCCCCTCAGTCTCGCTCTGCTCGCCAGCTCCCCCAACAATGCCGAAGGCATTTTTGGGGAGCATCTTCCAGAATTTAGTTACAGAATGTATAATATAAACAAAAACATCTTGGAATATAATAATGAACGAAAATAAGGATTCTTCTAATATTAATTTGAATAAAGATAACGAGCAAAAACTTTCAAAGAGATCTAGAGATTATTTAAGCGGCATTGCTGGCATTTCTTTTTATTTTTTAACTATTATATTTATTATATTAGCTATTATTACCTGCTTTATTATTTGGGGCATTAATGATCGTAAACCAATTAATTTTAGTTTAGTTTTTCCTTTTTGGTTTATTGAAGCATATATTCTATTTCGCCCTTTATTTTTAATTATAAATAAGAAAAAAGGGAAATTAAATAACTATTTAAAAAAAGATGAAGAAGACGATTTAACATATGAATCGCAATCAGGAGAAAATATTAATAAAATTATTAATATTTCATATTTATTATTCTGTATTTTCGGCTGGATTCCAATTCTTATATTTTGTCATACAATTTTACCTGGTCATGAAGAAGAATATTTAGGAGATTTGTTTTGGATTGGTCGTCGTAATTCGATTGGTCTTTTTAGTTTTAAAGGTTCCGAGTATTTCCCAATCTTTTATGTAATTATTTATGGAATACTGTTCCCATCTGTCTGGTTCTACAAATTTTTTAAAAGCTTTTTTAGAAAACCGCTTAAGAACGAAGATCAAAAGAGTCTAGAAGAAGAAAATAAAATAATAGAAGTGAGTAAAAATCTAGAGGGTAATAAAGAAGTAATAATAAATAATGAAAAACAAAAAGTTATTTATATTGAAGAACTTATGCTTTTATATCAGTTAGTTATTATGATTGGTTTTCCTCTCATTTATTTGTTTTGTCATGAAGTTTTACATAATCATGAAAAAGAATACTTAGGAGAATTTCATACAATTAGTTATTTTTTTATTTCTAACGAGCCGGATAATTGGTTTGCATTTTTTTATTTCATTTGTTTAATTATAATTCCTCTTCCTTGGTATTATAAGCTTATTAAACATTCATTGAGAAGAAAGATATAAGAGATAAGACCAAAGATGAGAGATGAGAGAAAGAAAAACTGCCCCTAGTATTTCAGATAGCGGGTCGAGGCTAAAGCCTCTGTGGGACTGTTGCTTACGCAACTTGTAAGATGGCAGTTATGCGGCCTGTGAGAATTGTTATAAGAGTTGGAAGGGTGAGAAATGTTCCTCGATAATTTCTGTTCTTTGCAAGTCTACACATTTGTCATAAATAAGTATATCGTATGGGCTTTAGCCCTGAAAGCTATGCGGTTATGACAAAGTGTAGACTACAAAAAGGGGTGTTTTAACTTTTTAATCAACAGCTCTCTGTGGCTTTACTTGTGAGCCTACAGCTTTGAGCTCACCGCTGGCTGAATCGTATTCAAGACCTGCAGAAATTCCAACTTCTTCTAAGTTAATACTTTCACCGTCAGTAGATATTTCTGTTCCATAATCAACATAGAAAGCCTTAGAATTATTTGGTTTTCTATTGTCGAATTTTCCAATAACCCAGTTATTTATAACTTCGACCCTTTCTTCATAAGCCAGGCGCAATGTTTCAAAGTCTTCAACAACAGTATATTGATTAAACATATGTCTGTAATCACCCTTAGCTGTTAATGGGTAGTAATCCTGCCTCTGAGGATGCCATTCGTTAGTAAAGCTGATATCTGCGAAACTCCTGTGATTAATCATCGGAGCAAAGAAAGCAATAATATCAACATCTCTGCTGTAAATCGGATTATCTCCGTAAAGTCTGAACCTAAGTTTTGTATTACTTAAATCACCATTCTTCAAAAGATAAGTCTTTGTAAGATTAAAAATATCGTTACTGACGTGGATATTTCCATACATAGAAACCAGATTGAACATATTAACACCAGTATCGGTCTTTATATCTCTGATTACAACGTTATCCATTGCCCTGCCGTTTACATGAGTGAAGTCAATAGCAAGTCTTTCGGAATTGGCAGTCTGATTGATTAAATCTATATCTATATAATCAGCTCCAGCAATGATTCTTGTTTCAACGTTGGCTTCCCCTACCCTTAGATTTCGGTCATTTGCATCTTCTTTGAACACAAGAGTCTTGCCGTCAATCTGACCAATGATAATATCACCATTAACAGCCTCAATATTACCCTGCTGCTTAGCCAAAACTTTATATGCATTAACATTGCCGCCAGCAATCATATTTACACTGCCTGTTTCAGTTTCAACACTCTTATCAGAAGTGATATTGCCACCTACCTTGAAGTCTACATCAAGTTTAGAACTCAGATCAGAAACTTCAAGATTACCGCTTTTAAGGTTAATACTAGTAAAATTATCTACATTGACATCACCCAGTTTTACAGAGCCTGTATTGCCTTTGATATCGAGGTTTCCTCCGTCTACATCAAGTTTATCAATCTGAATGTTTTCTTTACCAGCATCAATATCAACATCCTTGCCAACAGTTGATTCCTTAACTTTAATCGTTACATCCGGATTATCAACATATAAACCACCGCCAATATTTAGCTGATCAAGTATAAGAGTAAATCCTTCTTCAGATTCTGAAGACTTTGCAGTACCACTGCTGGATTTTACTGCAGCCCTCATTGAAGCCTTAGGAGAAGAATACCTTGAATAAGTATAAGTATTAAGGTTATTGCCAACATCTAAGCTCGAACCATTAAGAACAGCCTTTCCAGCATAAACATTAAAATCGTTGCCGATTGTAATATCCGTAAACTTAACACCGCTGTTTCCTGCTAAAGCAAAGTTAAAGTCTTTCTTTATATCTATACCGCTCATATTGATACTACCACCATTGGAATCAACATCAAAGCTGTTGGCTGCATCTAAATTAGCAATATTCATATTCCCTTTTTTATTAACAAGATAGCCTGTATTTTTAACTTCAAGATTCTTTAGATTGGTTTTACCAGTGTTAGTTAAATTAATTTTAGAAGTAGAAGAATTGCTTATATTTGTGTTACCACTATTGGCAATAAACATTAGACTATTGGATAAATTATTGATTGTTACATTACCGCTGATGTTTGCATTAACGTTGGCAATATCAGAATCTTTAATATTAGCGTTACCGCTGCTTGTTAAATCAGTTTTTTCACTATCAATTTTATTAATGGAAAGATTACCTGAATTGTTAGCTTTAATGCTAGTAACCTTAGAATTATCTATATTTGTATTGCCACCAGCACTTAATACCAGTTTATCACCAGTTAGTTTATTAACATTTAGTTCGCCATCATTTAAAGCATTTATAGATTTTGCTGATGTATCGTGAATTGATGTTAGACCATTAGAATTATTTGTTAAATCTAATTTGTCTACAGGAGTATTAGTTAATTCGAATTTACCCTCATTGGCCGCCGACATAGTTTTAACATTTGATTCTTTTATAGTAGCTTTGCCTGTATTGGTTAAGTCAAATTTGTCTGTTGAAGAATTATTAATATTGGTAACACCACTATTGTTAAAGGTCATACGATTGTTGGACAAATTATTGATTGTTGTATTACCACCGACATTAGCATTTATATTATTGATGTTAGAATCTTCTATATTTATGTTGCCATTGCCTGATAATTCAAATTTTACACCTGTGAGATTATTAACTTTTAATTCACCATAATTAACAGCAACCATAGAATTAACTTTTGCATCAAGAATTGAAACTTCACCATTAGATTGGTTAGTTAAATTCATACTTTCTGAAAGTGCATTAGCCATTTTTAGTTTGCCATCATTGGTAGCAGTCATTGTTTTAACAGTAGTATCGTGAATTGATACTTCCCCTTTTGCTCTATTGCTTAAATCAAGGGTATCAATTGGAGCATTGGTAATTTCAAGAATGCCTTCATTAGAAGAAGTCATTGTTGTTACTGTTGTATCATGAATTATAGCATTTCCACCTGCTTTATTAGTAATGTCTAAGCTATAAACTGGAGCAGCAGTTAATTCTAACTTCCCTTCATTAGAAGATGTCATAGAATTTATTATAGAATTATGTATTAATGCATTGCCTTTATTTGTTAAATCAAAACTGCCAAGAGTCAGATTCTTGGTTAATTCCAACTTGCCGTTTTTATTATTTACTGAAGTCATGGAATCAATTGCCGAATCTTCTACTAATGCCTGATTATTATTAGTCAGGTTAAGACTTTCAAAAGAATCTTTATTAATTGTAAGAGTTTTGTTATTTGTAGTCTTAATAGAATTGCCTTCAGAAGCTTCTATTAAAAGAGTTCCGTTATTAGTGATATCAGCTTTACCAAGCTTAGAATCAAGAATAGTAGAATTACCACTTAATGTTGCTGACATTGAGTCACTAGTAAAATTGGTTATATTGGCTTCGCCTGTGATTTGAGCATTAAAATTCTTTATTTCAGAATCATTTATTGTAAAGTTAGTCTTACCTTTATCCTCTAAATTAAAACCATTTGATTTAAATTTATTTATATTAATAATGCTGTTATCTTTTGAAGTAATGGAAGCATTGTTAGCAACTATTGAATCTATAAGATTCATCGTTCCATTCAATACAGCCTTTAAATCGTTACCTATTGATGTATTGACAATATCTATATTACCAATACCTCCGTCTAAGATAACGTCTTTATTTACATTGGTATTATTTATATTAATATTTGATTCAAGACTATCTATTATAAGATTTTTACCAGCATAAACTTTTTCAATATAAACATCTCCCATAAGAGTTTTAAATTCTATATCTCTTGTAGTAGAAGCATTCTTAAGATTAAGTCCACTAAATAATGCTGATATCGAAATATCAGAATCTGGATTAAGTGTTTGAATATCGTCTATTTCAGTTTTATCACCTAGAATATTAACAATTTTTATGCTATCGCCTGAAATAACCTTTGTAATATCTATTAATCCAGCTAACGAAGCTATATATGTTTCCTTAGCGACTTTAATAAGTTCTGCTACAATATCACCGGCTGCTTTTACTTCTAATTTTCCATTCAATGCATAAGCTTCATTCAGTTTTATATTTGACTTACTGTTAATAATTACTTTATTTGCAGCAACTGCATTCTTAATATCAATATATTTATTATCTTCTAAGTTACTATGGGAAACAACAATAAGATTACCTTTTAAATCTTTGCCAGTCTTGATATTTTTAATTTCAATGTTTCCACCATTACCATCAATAGCAATATAAGAGTTTTCTCCTGCAACAGCATTATCAACTTTAATTGAACCTGCATGAGTATTGAGAATTAAATCCTTACCTACATTCAAAGATTTAGCAATAACCCCTGTTTCATCACCTTTCATTAGCATAGAGCCACCAACTGTTGCACTAGCAATTACCGCATATTTTTGGGAGTTGACTTTCATATTTCCACCGACTACTGCATCAGCAAGAACAACATTATCAGTATCCGACTGTAATGTAGCATCTCCTCCAATTGTGGTCTTAAGTCCAACAACTATTGAACCATCTTTAGTTCTAACATCTAATTCTTTACCTACATTTATTTTGGTTAAAACAATGGAACCTTTTTCGGAATAAATAGAAGCATCGCCACTAATTTCGCCTGATTTAATTGAAAATTCACCATTTTCACTATTCCCGAATAAAGAACCACCATTATTTGTAACAATTGAATCTTTAATCAGAACATCGCCTTGAACACAATTAGTAAGAACAACATCATTTCCAGTAGTTACTTTTTCCAGTTCAATATTTCCTGTTTCATTTGAAATATTTAAAATACCATTATCAACAGTGATATTATTTATTTTAATGTTGCCGTCTTCGTGTGAAGCAATATTTAATTGTTCACCGCTCTTCAAAGTCTTTATATTTATATCATTATGCGCAACAATGTCTGTATTTTCATTAACAACTATTTTATTAACATTAAACTTACCGCTAGCATAGGCTTCAAATGATTTATCAACATTTATATTATCAATATTAATATTTTTGCCTAACAGGTAAGAAGTATTTTCTTTAATTGTTAAATTTTCAGGATTAATGGAAATAGTATCTTTTTTAATTCCTGATAATAAATTGAGAATTTTTACATTACCATTGGAACCAACAAGGAAATTATCAGCGGCTTTAATAAATTCGACAACCAATGATTTATAGCCTATTGCCTCAATATTCCCTTCAGAACTTGTAATACTATCTGCAGACAATTCGCCATTTATAAGGTTTGAGTTCTGATCATAATTAGCAATCAAAGCTACATCACCTTTAGCCAATACCTTTTTAGAGTTGATATTGCCGTCTGATGTAACAATACTTATACTGTCATTATCAGATATCAAATCACCAGTTAATATATTCCCGCTTTTAACATCAGCATCAATATATTTATTTGCAGTAACATTACCTACTGTTAAACCATTATCAGCAGAAACCTCCAGGGAATCTGCGGTTAGATTTTCTGCTTCAACATGACCATTATCAGCCAATAAATACATCCAATCTTTGGAAGAAGAATCTTTTTCAATATCTATATTGCCATTAGCCCAAACAAAGAGTCTGCCATTAGAAGAGAGACCGTTTTTAGCTGTTACTGAGCCTCTGTTTAATATTCTAAACTTGCCATCATCTGCTTTATTTATAGCAGTAAAAAGGGTTAGATCTCTATTATTGTAGAGCAAAATATCGCCAGATTTATTATTTACTAGAGAAGCCTGAGCAATATTATTATAAAAGAGGAATTTATTGTCTTTATCTTTATAATAGGTATGGAGAAAAATACCATTATCTGCAATAACCTTAAGAAGCTTACTAACATAGACAGAGCCATTATTTTGCTTAAGAGACCTGACTGTAAATTCTAAATTCTGAGCTTTTATATCATTTTTCAGCACAATGTCGAGAGATTTTGCCTCAATACCAATATTACCTTTTCTTGCAGTAATCTTTCCTAAATTGAACTGAGAATCATCGCTGAAAGCCTTTAAATAAACAGAATCTGCTTCTGCATTTACTTTTTTATCTTTTGCTAATTTAACTCTAAGACCTTTTCCATTAGGCTGACCTATATTACCTTCATCAGAATAAAGTGTAATATCACCCTTAGCGTTGATATAACCTAATTCTTCAGCCTGAATACCAGAATAAACACTTAAAATATCCTTAAGCGCTCTAATATTGATATAACTGCCTGAGTAAACAGCAGCAAATGTAATTGCATTATTACCAATCTGATAAAGATTGATTAAATCATTACTTCTTGCAGTAATAAAGCCAGACATGTTGGTTGTAACAGGAACTATTTTAGTTCCTATAGAACCATCTCCGCTTTCTATGATTAAATCTTTACCAGCAAGATTAATAACATTGTTTTTAGCTCCTTCTTTATATGAAGTCGCATTATAAATGCCCTTTGAGCCATAAATTCTAACATTTCCATCTGTAGAGGAAACAGAATCAAGTTTTATAGGTTTTTCGTTAACTTCTTCAAAATAAATATTACCTTTTGCTTCAGCTTTTAATGAGCCAGATGCATCAATTTTAAGGGAGTTGACCTTGTTGATAGTTGCTTTGTTCTTATCAACCTTGTCACCGTCATAGCCCCATTTAACATCAGAAGCTTCAGCAGCAGCAATTGCTTTCAATGCTTTCAGACCATCTTTTGACTGTAAGTTGGAAATATCTACAACTGAATAACCTTCGTCACGACCGATTCCTCCGCCAGCATTAATATATATATTTCGTGCCTTTATATTTGCATCTTCTGGTGATTTAGGAACAATAGTAGAACCTTCTTCACGGTTAAGAATTGATTCCTGAATAGCGTAAAGAAGTGCATCTTGAGTCCAGCCGTAAACAACTTCATTCTGAAGTTTATACCATTGAGAATTTTTGTCTTTAATCTGAGCATCAAGCCATTTATCGGCAGAAGAATAACTGCCAAATCTTTCTTTCAAGTTCAGATATTCTTTATATGTATCAGAGTTAGTGTCGTTACCTTTATTAGAGAAACGTTTCTTTAAATCTGTGTATCGATTATAAGCAGTATAAACAGAGTTTTTATAGGCGGTTAAAGCTTCCTGTCTCTTTTCAGCAGAATTATCTTTACCGCTATCACTGATAATCCCTAGTTCTTTCCATCTAGCAATCAACTGTTCGGCCGACTGGTTAACATTTTCTGTGGCGCCAGGAGGCAAAGCATCAAGAACAGAGCCTGCAGAGGTCAAATATACATCGCCTTTTTGAGAAACAATTTTTCCAAGGCGCATATCACCGCTTGTCTGATTCAATGCTACATCACCTTGAGCCTTTGCATTAACACTCGCTGACAATGTGTCACCCGGCTTAGTAATTTCCTGACCAGCTTGAATTTTTAACAAAGCTCCATTTTTACCGATGGAACCCAAATTACTGACAAGATCGATTTTATTGCCTTTTACATCTAATGCTTGTCCGCCTTGCAACAAGGAGGCGTCGGCTGTAACTTTTGTATCGCCTTTATCCGTAACAGCCGTAAGCTTAAGATTTGTATCCTTCAAACTGCCGTAATTATGAGAAACAAGATTTACATCACCAGATTTAGTCACAGCACTGAGTATACCTTTATCACTCTGCATCTTTTGGGTGATTGCATTTTTAGAGCCGATACCAGTTGTAGCATTCAACCAGATATTGTCAGAATATATTTTACCACCATGCTGTTCTATAGAACCATTAGATGATGTGAGTTTTATATTTCCATATTTACTGATAATATCGGAATTTAGCAGTAAATCAGAATTAGTAGAAAGGTTGATGTCGCCATTTCCCTTTAAGAAACTGATTGCAATCGGATAATCAGCTTTTATAGAGTGCTGGTAATCTCTTGTTGAGCCATACTTATATTCTGCCCAGGAATAATGAGTTCCAGAAAAATGTAAGAATGAGTTATACTTTGTATAACCACCAGAACTTGGTCCATATTTATATTGAGAATCATTTTTGAAATAGAGAGAATAGCCGTTATCTGCACTAACAATAGGAGATTCAATATTACTACCAGTCAGTTTATCATTTTTACCTTTTGAAGAAGGTGATAAAGAACCATCTTCAATTTTTTTCATCATGTTTGTAGAACAGGTGCTATTGTAGTCGAACAAACCCCAAACTGTAAAATCATAAGATTCATCATACCTATATTCATAAGTTTCTTTATACCCAGTAGACCAGTTGTATGTAAGACCTTCTTTGGGATTATAGAACTGACTTAGCCCTGTAGAAGAAAGGGGGTTATCTTTATCTGTTCCATTTTTAGTCACTTCCCAAACTTTTGTTGAATCACTTGTCATTTCGGTAAGAGTGGCAAGAATACCTTTCTTCTCGTCACTCTTTGCCAAATCCATAATGCTGATAAACCCTTTTTGGTCTCCAGCATCAAGTGTGTTTGCAATAAGCTTGTAGCCAGTATTATTAGTAATATCTATATCGGAAGATCCATCAGCAGCATAAATCTTGCCGCCGCTAGTATTGACTATTTTGCCTGTAATATAGATCTGGCCGCCGCTAGACTCTACATCTTCAAGAACGATTGTGTCGGTTTGCGGATTATAGAAAGCCTGAACTATATATTTGTAAGCTTCTACTCCAGTCTTACCATCTTTATACCATTTCATTCCGCTATCATTAATTTTACATTTCTGTTCCAGATAAGCTTCTGTAACTTGCGGCTTGCCAGCGTTGTCATAATTGTCTTTTATAGATTGAATTTTCTTTTTTTCTTCATCAGAAAGAACTACTTCGAATTTTGCATAACCACTTTGAATTGTACCATTGATATTGATTATTTCGCCGTTAAGATAAACAGAACCGCCAGCCAACCAAACTCCTGACGCAGAGTCATTTTTCCCAGATGTCGATTTCTGGTATTTCTTAACATATTCTTGAATTTTATCTTCAGACAATGTATTTTGTTTTGTCTTTGTATGGTTATTACCTAAATCCAAACCGCTTATAATTGAATTTTCCTGTTCTTTAGCATAATCTTTCAAAACTGCTTCAGGAGTATAACCAATATTGGTTATTCCTTCTGTATAACCCTGAGCTATTGAACCTTTTGGTGCACTAATAGAAATTGAAGCACCGTTAATAGAAGCAGAATCCTTAGCTGACTTTCCTTGCAAAACAATATCTTTATTTGCATTATAGAAAACAACACTTCCATATTCGTTAATAATATGACCGTTTATTTCTATATTGGTTAATGGATTGACCGTATCAGATTTAGTTTTACCATCTGCAGGGTCTTTGTAATTTACATCATATCTACTTTTCCAGTTTTCTTTAACTTCTATTAAAGAATCAGTAGAATTATCGGTTTCAACTCTTTTTACTTTTGATAGTTCTGTTTTTGCACTATTACCAAGAGATTTATCGTTAAATATGATGTCTCCACCAGGTTCTACTACAATTAAATCATTGACTTTCATATAAAGGTTAGAATTGTTCTCAACCTTTATTTGAGGAGCCCCTTTTGCTTTCAATGAACCATTACCAGTTACCGAATCTTTACTATTTGCATTAATATAAATGTTACCGCCAGAACTAACCATATCTGGCAATTCTACATAATCCACAGACATATTGGATACAATCTGCTTCTTTGAAGAATCATACAAGCCGTATTTCTCCATTTCAAGCAAAAGTCTATCCATCTCAGCCTTATAGTTAAGTCCAATCTGAGAACTGGAATATTCTTTATAAAGCTTTTCCACTTCCTGATAACGCTTAAAAAGTTCATTTCCATAGTTCATGGTGCCTGTTTTGATACCTTTTTCATATCCTTTTATATTACATGAAAATACAGGCTCATGAACAATTCCATCACCAGAAATATTCTTGTCAAAAGCTACTTTTCCATCTATTTTTACATTAATTTTATTGTTTATACCAGCAGTAACATTACCGTTTACATTTACACTGTTAACATCTTTAACAATGTTATTAGAATTTCCGTTAGATACAGTGCTAACATCTTCAGTTTTTCCATCTTTATTTTGTTTATACCAATTAAATTCTTTAATGAAGTTCTTTAAACTGAAACTAATATCTTTAGCACTTAAGGTTGTGTGTCTGATAGATTTCAGATTAGCTTTGGAATTAATATTGAGAGTATTATCGCGTTTAATATCATTTTTTATTTCAGCTTTTGTTTTCCAAGGAATTATAGCTCTAGTATAAACTTGAGCATCATTATAAATATTATAATTAGCAAGAATCCCATTGCTGTCTTTATCAGTATAAAGATTAATATCGTTGTAACTAAAAATATCACCACTAATATCAATTTTATTATTTGAAGTTATATCATTAATAACTCTGGCTTCTGTAGAACCTGCTCCAGCACCTTCTACTTCAGTATAAGCCGAGAAAGAGCCAATAATATCATAAGAAGTTCCAAGATTGATATCTGCATAAACTTGATCTGTTTTAAGCAAAGAACCTTCATCAGTAATAATATTATTATAGATAGTAAGAGTATTTTTAGAAGTGCTGCCAGGATGATTAGCTAAGCCAGCCCCCCCTGAGTGAACAGAATTAATTAAGTCAACTTTTGTTTTTGCGTCAATATTTATTTGCTCAGAAGCAATTATTGAAGCATTTTTACCAATTTTAACCTGAGCTGTAGAACCAATTATATCCTCACTTTTTACAGAAGAACCTGTTATCAAACCATAAGACTTAGAATAATTAGTTTTATTATTAAGACTACTTTTATTTTTTGGATTATAAGACCCGATATATAATCCATTATTTGCCTTTAATTCAACTATATTAGCATTAATTTTGGAATCATCTTTCAGATTAACATTCGATTTTACATCATAATTCCATAATACTCTTGTTCCACATCCACCAACTAGTTCACCCTGCACTGCATCAGAAGTTTGATAGCCCTTTGCTATTCCTATTGCATTAGCAGTTACTTTGTCAGCAAATAATTCTTTTGAAAGGTTAGTATTTGTATTTAAGTTTATGGTTGAAACAGTAGAAGCAGCATGAGGACTTATATTTATAAGTCCGCCGCCATCTCCATTTGCATAAAGATTATGAACTGCTTCAGAAGATGAATGAACATTTATTTCAGAAAGAGATGATTTCCCTTCACCCACTACATTAACATTAGTAGTCAAGCTAGCGATAGCCTTAGCAGAATTGTTTGCAACACTCAGAACACCACCAACTCCAACGCCATAAACATCTATAGTTGCTGAAGCCTTATTTTCACCATAAACATTAAGAATGGTATCCTTATCAAAATCATCTTTTCCAATATTTACGTCAACTGCTACATTCGATGAACTTAAAGTATCAGCTTTATTATCATGACCATCAACCCCAAGAGTAACGGTGTAGGCTTCACTTATTTGAGAAGACTGGGAATCAAAGGCAGCACCAAGGTTAACCGATTTGGCTTTATAATTGTTGCCCTTATTTGCAATAAGTCTTGAAATACCGTATTCCCTTGTGGTTACATCTCCGACACCTACCCCTAAGGCTATACCAGCACTCCAGGAGTAAAACTTAGAATTAAGTTTTGGTCTGTTAGAGGCAAGTATATTAAGATCATCTGCAACAAAGTAGTTACCAGTATCAAGTTTAACTGTAGAAGTACCATTATCTTGTGCCAAAGTGCTTACAACCGAAACGTTAACCGCTGAAACAGTTCCAGAATAACCTATAGCACTTAATGAATTATTTTTTTCAGAAGAAATAAAAATAGTATTTGAAGCGATATAATTACCATTATTAGCTATTCTGCTGTTAGAAATAGTAACATCTGACAAACTGTTATTTTTTGCCTTAGCTATTATAGTTCCTATTCCAACACCGCCAAAGGTGTATCCCCTAGAATCTGCCTCAGCAGCAGCTTCATCAACGGAATAGATATTAATGCTATCTTTATTATTTATAAGTCTAGAACCAGCAATACCGACAGAGGTATTCCCAGCCAAATTTACATAACCAAATGCTCCTGCATAATCACCAATACCAGCTACCGCGTCAATTAATGAAAGCTTAGACTTGCCACCAGTAATGTTTTTAATATTGATACCATTTCCTGCGTTAAAATGAGAGTTTGTAATAGAAGTTACGACATTTTTGTTATCGTAAATATAGCCAAAGCATCCTAATACAGCTCCAGCTCCACCAGCACCACCATTATTCGAAAGAGACAAACTTCCTGAAGCTGTATTATAAGAAGAAATTCTACCAGATTTAGAATCAATAATGGATTTGTCAATCTTTGTCAATGTGACTGCTTTACCATTTTCTGATGCAATATAAGTAGGTGTACCACCAAATATAGTTTTAAGTTCATCATCAGAAAATGTGTTATTATTATCGAATTTAAAATCTGTGCTGACAGCTTCATCAGCCATACCCAAAGCCTTATATGTGTCATTATTAGCATCTGTTGAACCAGAATCATTCAAGTTCAGCTTCTTACCAGAATTGATAACCAACACATTTGCTCCAACACCTGCCAAACCAGCACTTACAGAAACGGCAAACTGTTCTGAATTTCTTTCTTCACTAGAACCTAAATTGACATCATTATCAGCATATATCTTGGAATCTTTAATTTTGGTATTAGTCTGCCCGTCAAGGGTGTTAACCTCTACAACAGCACCGACACCGGCATAACCACCTACTGCACCAGTTCCGCCTTTTGATACCTGTGCAGAAACATCTTTTGCTTTAATTTCAACAGAATCTGCTCTATTGGCTGAAGTTCCTATTGTTGTTGAAGCAATATTTGTTTCCACAGAATTATTCATATAATTAACAGCTACGGCACCGGCAACACCAGCATAAACACCACCACCACCAGCACCAGTAATAGTTTCAAAATCATCATCGTTTACAGAATTAACTTTTACAGCACCTACTTTGCCAGAATTAATACCTATTGTTGAACTAGATATTTCAGCAGTTACAGTATTTATATCGTTATTAACTACTACTGAAGCACCAACTCCAGCAGTTCCTGCACCAATACCAACAGATAAAGCTATTTCATGTGCCCTTGCATAATGATTAGCTTCAATATCCAGAGAATTAACACTTATTATAGAATTATTTAGCAATGCTTCTGTTGTAGAATTAAGTAAGGCAACATCTATATTACCAGCTACTGCAACTTGTTTTGAGGCACCAAGACCTGCAACAACAGAAGAAATACCCTGCTTAGAATTCGCTTTAATTTCAAGGTTTTTAGCTGTTGATTTCTCTTTTACACCATCTACTTTAGCACTGATTTTTCTTACGACTTTATTCGTATCGGCAGAAGCACCTATTCCCGCATTTCCACCAAAACTGACGTTTCCGATAAAACCTGCTGTATTTGTAAAGTCTGAGGCTTTAACGCTAACATCGCCTAAAGAATCTTCATCCTTTTTTTCATTTACTGTAGCATTTTCAAGAATAGCATTAGATTCGCCGCCTATAAGATTTACATTAACATTTGCATTAACACCGACTTTGCTACCTCCTCCAACACTAGCAATAAAAGATTTTGCCGTGTGAGTTGACGAAGAGTCAACAATTAGACCTGTTTTTGTTTCTTCCTGACGTTTGCCTGCCAAAGATGAATTAATAGAAATAGTTGAAGAATCCGCATATTTATGATTAATATCTTCATTATTAACGCTATTGTTTAATTTTACTTTATCATTAGAATCTTTACCAAAAGCAGTAACTTTTCCACCTGATATTTTTGCAATGGTTTTTCCATCTATTTTATTTACAGAAACTGAAACCCCAACGCCCACACCACCATCTTTACCAGAAACAGTGCCCATTTTATCGTGTGCACCCTTCAACGAAGAAGCATAACCATTAAATGATTCTCTAAATCTATTTCTGTTTGCGACAGGATTTACAGCGGGATTTACAGCGGGATTTTCATCAGGATTTTCATCAGTGGTATAATCGAAAAACAAATCTTCATAAGTTAAATTACTTGATTCGGTATCGGAACCTTCCTCTAATTGAGGAGGTTGACTATCTTGGTTTACTGGAAGGTTATCTAAACCACCCGACAAATCTTCTGTTCCAACTTCTGGTGTTGGAATTCCTATTCCAACATTTAACAAACCTGCATAATTCTTTAATATGTCATCACTTACAGCTCTTATAACTAAGTTATTTTCTGCTGAAAGCAAAGTATTATCTATAGCTTCAGCAATAGTGTCATATTTAATAGAATTATAAGCAATTGAACCAGATACACTTACGCCAGCAGCAGAACCAGCAACGCCTATAGTTGTAATTTCCTGGTTGCTAAAAGCATTTGCAAATAAATTTTTAACTTTAAAATTATTTTTGTTTAAACTAGTTTTTACATCTCCACCCATGCGGTTCACAGATATTCCTGCTCCGACAGAAACCTGTTTAGAACCGCAAACAACTGCAGCTAATGAACCGGTATTGCCAATAGCAGTAGCGGAAGTATTAAATGTTGCAGTAGCATTATCTATAGTAGAACTAGCTATTGTAGTTTTAACATCTCTGAAAATATCATTGTTAACAGCAGCTCCGTCAAAAGCAACTGTTCCTGCTCCACCTAAACCTGTTGCCAAAGAAAGATTATTTGATTTAGATTCAGCGTTGAAATTTGTTGTAATTGCATCAAAATTAACATTATCAAGTGTTGAAGATGTTTCACCATTAATATGGTTGACAGTAACCGCCCCACCTACTGCTACTTTTTTAGAAACGGTCACAGCACCACTAAGAGCTTTTATGTCTGCTGAATCTTTTGCAGAAACATTAAACTCATTCAAATTAGAAATATTAGTAGGCAATTTAGTAGTTGAACTACCAACTGCAGCCGTAGCATTATTTTTTATTCCATTGACGGTAACAGTGCCACCAACAGCTACTTTTTCTGAAACACCAACAGATAATGAAATTCCCCAAATATTTGAAGAGTTTTCTGCTTTTACAGAAAGCTTCGATGTATCAGATGATATACCTGTGACAGAACCACCATAAAGCTCAGAATTTGCATTATTATTTATTGCATTATAAGCTACAGATGCCCCTATAGCTGCTGCACCACCTGGACTTACAGAAATAGCTCCGCCAAGACCAACTGTTGTTGTTTTATTTAAAGAATCTAGAGATAAAGTATCTGATTTAAGAGTATTATTTGAAAATGAAATATTTGAAGAATTCAGGATTGAGTTCCAGGCGGCAGAACCAATCCCAGAACCTTTGTTTTGTTCAGAAGAAACAGCAGCACCCACACCAAGTGCTACTGCAACTGTATTTGAAACAGCCTCTGCTTTGATTTCCTTAGAACTTATATTAGAATTCTCAATATTAATATTGAAAGTATTACAAGTTTGGTTTATTGCCGCACCTAGGCCGGCAGCAGTTCCGCCATAGGCTCCTGAAATTGCTGCAGTAACAAGCAAAGAACCATTTCTCTTGGCAGAAAGCTCACCTAATTCGGTAGTTCCTGTTGCTGTTTCCAAACCAGTATAGAAATCTTTACCATCTTTGGAGATAAAATCAACCTTTTTCCCGTTTCTTTCTATATTATCTTCGTAAACCTTAACCCCTTCAACGCTTGTTCTTACGTCTCTAGCTCTAACCTTGACGACATCACCAGTTATGTTTGCGTTTTTGATATTTGCATCACTTGTATTAGTCAGATTAGAATAAACACCGGAACCAGAAACAGCAAAGGAGCCTTGATCAACACCAGCAGAAACGGCCGCGGCTATACCTGCGTTAACAATGGTAGAAGCCTGCAAAGCGTTGACTTCAACATTCTTCATATTAGCATAAGTTCCGCCGTCAATTTCAGCTTCTAATCTATTATTAATTTTGGCAATATCAATAGATACTCCAACAGCACCTTTCTGTTTTCCAACTGCAGCAGAAACCCCACCAGTAACCTGAGTGTCGCTTTCATAAGCTGTTACAGCCATATTTGTTTTATTTGAAGATACATTAGCGGTAAAAGTAGCATTATTAACTTTTGAACTAACATTATTATTAATTAAGTTTATTGAAGCATTTACTGCACCTGAACCAGTTCTTTCTGAATCATGACTTGAAGCGATAACTTGCAAACCAAGTCCTGTAGCTATACTTTCTCCACCATTTATTGCAAAGGAATTAATTTGCTTAGCTTCTTTAATTTTTGTTTTATTAATTAATGCTTCTGTAGTATTGACTATTTTATTTACAGCTACAGAACCATCTAGTCCAACTGAAACTCCACTAGCATTTCCACCCTGAGCCATAATTCCTGCTGCTCCAGAAAAAGACAGAGTATGGGTAGAATTTATAGCTGAAAGATTTAATGAGGCTGAAGCAGCATCTTTAATAAAAACAATATTAGTAGTATCTATGACAGCTTTAGTTTTATTATTAATTGAGTTTGCTGCAGCACTTCCGTTTAAAGTTAATGAAAGTTCTGCATTTGCGGCACCTGACTCACCAGACCCAGAACCTTGACCTAAATTGTCAAAGTTATTAAGTTCTTGATTTGGGTCAGTATTTGGATCTGGATTTGAGCCTGGATTTGAGCCTTGATCTGGATTAAAATTATTATCAACACGATTTTTTAATATATCTAAGTCACATATTTTACCAAGTGCCCAATATTTTGCAGCACTTGTACCAGTATCAATACCTGTTCCAGAAACTAAATCATTAAAATAATTAGCTTTGTCTGTGAATTTATCATATTTAGATTTGTCATCTACAGCAACGCTTCCCGCAACTCCTATGGTGTTTATTGTACCTGTAGTTTTTGCTACTACATTAAAAACATCTGCTGTAATGGTCGCTGTTTCATATTTATATTCGGAAGAAACTGGCTCATTGCTTCTTAAACCTAATTCTTTTCTTTTATTCTGCCAATATTCGTCATTATCTTGAACCAAAACCTGATTTTCTTTGTCTAGAATGGTTATTGCTAATCCAACACCCAGACCTTTCTTTTCTGAAAGAGTAAAAGCTCCGACTATATTGTCTGCATTAGTTGTATTGTAAGCATAAATATTTAGGTTTTTGCCTCCAAGATTTGTTCCATCATCTATTCTAATGTTTGAACTACTGCTTCCGACTATTGCTGATGCCATTCCGTTCAATCCGTTAGTAACAGATGAAGTGCCCATTGTTATATCAATAGGTGTGAAATTGTTTCTTGTAATAATATTAAGATTACCTACGGTATCTGAACCTATCGAAGCTCCGCTTGCCGCTAATAAGTTCGCTTCAGAAGAATTTTTATGAACTAATACCGAACCACCTATTGAATTTTTTCCCTGATTATTCTGATATAAAACAGGAAGACCACCAACCATCGCTGCCGTTGTAACATCAGAGATTGAACTTAATGATATATTAGAAACATTAGCAGTGGTAGTAGCGTTGATAGTAGCGTTTTTACCAATTAAAAAATTACTTTTTGACGAATTGTTTCCAACATAAATAGAACCGCTTATAGAAAAAGGTTGATTATTCCCAGTTTCTGTAGTGTTAACAGAACTTGAAACAGAGTAATTTAAGTAATTTGAATATTCTTTAAATTCAAGCAATTTCTTAAGTAAATTTATAGTTCTTCCTGCAAAACCATCTGAAGTAAGAATTCCTTCTTTTTTCACAAAATTAATTAAGGAATCAACGATATCAGTAAATTCACGCCACTTTTGCTTGAATTGCTGACTATTGCCAGCAGAGCCTAAATGTGAAGGATCAACAACTAAATCATTAAAGTTTTTAAAGCTCTCTGCGATTCTATTGATCGTATCGGCATGCTCAGATTTTGAAAAATAATCTTTAAGTTTCTTAACTGCACCTAATACTTCATCCCACATTGCTTTCGGTCGTCTATAAGGTTGATAAACTTTACTTTCTATTGAAACTTCATTACCTGAAATAATAGTTTTAGACTCTTTCTCAGAGTCATCTATAATTATATTGGAAGAATAATCAAAATCATTATATAAAAAAGCTATAGAACTCTGGAATAATGTTCCCTCATGTTCTTCACAGCAATAAATATCGGCAGTAGAATCATATGTAGTATCGTTAACATAGGTTAATGAAGAGAGTTCTAATTTGCCCGCTGTTGTAATTTTTGCATTAGGCTTTATGTTTATAGAAGCGTTATGCTTACCACTACCATAAGCGACGGTGGCTGCAATACCGAATTTTGCAACTTCGCTGTTTGGAATAGATTGACTTGTAAATCTATTTAATGCCAAGTCATCAAATAATTTATTAATGGATTGCTTTTTTATTTTGGCAGCCGCTGCTTCCCAATCCCAGGGGCTGCTCTGTAAACCAGATTCAGCACTAATTTCATCAGAGTTTATATTATTATTTACATTAATAGAAAAAGTACCGACTTGATTATCTGCATTTATATTGCCTTGAATATTAGCAGTTGCGTCAGAATCAAAAAGAGATACTGCAACTACTGGAACTGCATAACCTGTCTCTTTTAATTCACACTCTGCAGTAACAGAGTTATCACTATTTGTAACAGATGAAAGATCGATAGATTTTTTTGCTTTAAAGTTTGCATTAGCACCAATAGTTAATTCAGCAGTGTTTTTGTTTTTTCCTACACTTACAGCAGCCCCACCCCAAGCTTTTGAATTTGATGATTTAGATTTAGAATTAACTGCTAAGGAGCTATTAGACTCAGAATGAATAGAAATAGATTTTTTAGTATCTATTACCTTCCCTTTATCATCTTTTATTTCTTCTTCTGTTTCAAGATGAGAAATAGCTGTGCCATCAAAATCAACTTTGGAAGAAGATTCCGAAATATTTACTGCAGATGAGAGAACAGGAAGAAAAGAAAATTTGGAATTAGCGGCCTTATCTGTAACAAACTTAGCTGTACTTGCCCCTGCAACAGAAGATGAGTTAGTTTGGGCTGCAATAGAAATATATTTATCAGCTTCAATTGTTACGTTACTCTTTACGGTAACATTAGACGTAGTCGATGATTTAAGAACATTAGCATCTATGTTTAACGGGAATCCATATACGCTAGAACCTAAAAATTCAAGAGCCAAGGCACTAAAATTTGGAGTTTTAAGTTCATTAATATTATCTGAAATAGCTGAAATATTAATACTTCCTGATTTAGAATTAATAGAACCGCCAATAGTTACAGTAGATTTAATATCAGCAATATTTGCTATCTGCTCAAATTCTTTTATTTCATCATCGCCATCTTTTTTTATCCAGTTAACCCGCCCGTTTGAAGCATATGAAATTATATTTACATCTTTACGGCTGTTTATTGTGGCATCTGTTTCTATTAGAGCATTTGCTTGAGCAGCTTTAAAAGAAGTATATCCAGACAGATATTCAAAAAACTTAGAATCTTGATGAGTGTTGTCTTGAACAGAAATAAGTTCTATATTACCACCATCTGCATCTAAGGTATCAGCTATTTCATAATTCGTTCCGCTTAAATTTACTACAGATTTGAAATCTTCGATTGAAAGAGTATTGAGAGAAGCAGAACTTTTTGTTACAATACCCTTTCCATTAGTAAAGGTTGTAATTCCATTATCTTTTTTTTCTTCAATACCGCCTGCATAAAGACCTATACCATTTAAAGTGTTAATCTTACCTTTAATTTCAATTTCTCCATAAGGGTTAATTGTTACACCATGGTCATAAGAGCAATTATAATTGCAGATCTGGCGGTTAAGAATATAGTTTATTTCATCATCTACGCGGCTTAAGTTAAGTTTATCTTTGCCTATGAATTTATCCATGAAGCCCTTGGTCGGTGTCATGGCGTAAAAAGCACCAGCGTTGATTACCCCACCTTCATCTAAAATAAAACCTTCAGAACTTAAGAAATAAAGATTACCACCAATTTTGTTATCTCTTATAGCATTTAAAGTACCCTTAATATCTATTTTGTTTTTTACAAAATTCAAAAGATTAGTGGTATTGCCAGGAAAATGAAGTTTAGCTATTTCGCCAGATTGTAAAGTGAAATCTTGAAAAGCATTGAATGCGTTTGTACCTTTAATTGCAGAAGTGGTAATAGTATGTGTCTTTGTTGATTCATCATATTTTATTGTAGTTTGATTGCCTAAATTTGTTATTGTACTTTTGGAAGCTGCCAATAGGGGTGAAACAAGCATAGTAAGCCCGGCAGCACTCAATAAGATTTTTTGCAGAGAACCTTTAAAAAGGTTATGTACACAGCCTTTTAGAATTTCTTTTGTATGTCGTTTATCAGTCTTCCTTCTTTCAAACAATAACTGCCGTGCAATCCTTCTGCAAAATCCCATATTCAAATCTCCTCAACAAATTATTATTTGTTAGATTCATCACTCATCAATTCAATGCTTAATTTTTAATTATAATATGAATAAAAAAAAAAGAAAGTATTTTTAGAAAAAAAAGAAGATGCTTTCCCAGAGGTCTGAGGAAGCATCTTCTTTTTTCTCTATAAAAAGGCGTTAGCCTTTATTAGAACTTGCTATATAGTTCTGTAAAGTAGAGATTTACTTTTTGATCTGGCATGTCCTTAGCTTCGACTTTGGCATTCTGGTAGCCGAGTTTTAGTCTGGTATTTTCAGCAAGTCTGTAAGTATATGTGAATGTTACAACATTGCTTTCCAAATCGTTGATAAAACCACCTAAAGGATTACCAGCGATTCTGTTGAAGGTGTTATCCTTGCCATCATAAATGTTGATAATATGGTCATAAGCCAATCTGAAATGATGCTTGTCGTTATTCTTCAGTAAGTCATTTTTAGCGATAGAGCCAGTTCCATTCTGTTCTATATTAGCCAACATTCTTGCGGTAATCATTGCAAGCTGATAACGGCTTACATTTTCGTTTCCCTTAAAAGTCCCGTTGGGGAAACCCTGAACGATGCCTTTTTCAGCCATTTCGATTACTGCCTGATAGGCCCAGTGGCTAGCAAGAACATCGGAGAAAGTTGCAGCGCCGGCTATTCCAGCACCTGCGAGAAGCATCATTGATGCAGTTAAAGTTTTATATTTAGTCATATTTTTATTTCCTTATATATGTTTCAGTTATTCCTAAATTTTTTAGAGATTAGAGAGGAGAGAATTGTTTCCTAAAGGCTCCCTTTGAGGGAGGCACATCTGGGAAAGACCTGCCCCCGGTATTGCCGGGGGAAGTGGCTTGCTTGCAAGCCGAAAGGGGTCTTCTCTTTATTTGTCTCTTTAAATAAGACCCCCTCAGTCTCGCTATTGCTCGTCTGAGGGGTGAAGTAGTTCGTAGTAACTGCTGTTCTTTACTATAAAAAATAATCATTACTACGAAATCATTCACCACTCCGTCTTGCTTCGCAAGCCACCTCTCCTCAAGGAGAGGCTTTAGAGCACATTCTCCTAAAGGCTCCCATTGAGGGGAGCTGTCACATAGTGACTGAGGGGTGAAGTAGTTCGTAGCAACTGCTGTTTAATGCGATAAAAAATAGTCAATAAGCAAGTTTATTCTCTTGATAAAGTTTGTTTCATTGAAGTAAGGTTAACTACGAAATCATTCACCACTCCGTCTTGCTTCGCAAGCCACCTCTCCTCAAGGAGAGGCTTTAGAGCACATTCTCCTAAAGGCTCCCATTGAGGGGAG
>ONIU01000035.1:0-15734 GCA_900317935.1 uncultured bacterium | reverse complement strand
AGTTTATACTCGTGATGATGTTTGTTTCATTGAAGTAAGGTTGACTACGAAATCATTCACCACTCCGTCTTGCTTCGCAAGCCACCTCTCCTCAAGGAGGGGCTTTAGGGCACATTCTAACCAATCTTTTTTAATACTGAAACAACGGTATTAGCTGATTGTTTTGGGTATTTTTCTGCTAAATTGCCAAGGAGCGGTAAAATATAGCTACTATCAGAATAATATTCAAACTTTTCAGGAAGCAGAGGTATCTTTTCTGTTGGAACTACAGGAGCATTAGGAATAACAATGCTTTCGTTGGCTCTGCCCAATGCGGCCAAATAACCGCCTGTTCCAATAATCTTTGAAACTTTTCGTAAATCTTTACCAGTCTGCGCCATAACTCTGCCGTTGCAAGTGTACACTTCTTCCATCACCCCACAATGGCGAATCAAAGAATGGTAAACACAAGCACCAGCCAAGTAACGGTCGAAAGCCTTTTCTTTTTCTTCATTTGGCAAATAATCTGTATTAGCGTGAACCTTTTCAATGAATGCCTTGTATTCACTCATCTGATCTTCGGAATAACCGCTGACTGTTTTTATAAATTCTTCGCCTGTTTCAAATGCAGATTCAGCACTGACTCTCATTCCAAGATCGCCTTCAACAGTGCGTTTAAGTTTTGGTTCAATAATGCCCTTCATAACATTTCCAGAATCAGGGTCGTAAGCTTCTCCGTTTGAATAAAAATCAGTTGTAGCACCTCCCATATCAATCAAAGCAATATTCTGCCATTCTTCGTCTAATGAAGAGCCAATGGCTTTAACTAGATTGTACACAGCTAAAGGTGTCGGAACAGGCTGAATCTTAAAAGCTTCCACAATTTCGCTTAAGCCTTTTCCCGAAACTATTTTATTAAGGAAAATATCTCTTATAGCTTTGCGAACAGGTTCTATATTGAGTTTGCCGAAATCAGGCATAACGTTTTCTACTATTACATGCTCTTTTTCGCTTAAAATATCGGCTATATCATCGGCTACATAGTTGTTGCCCGCATAGACAACTGTTCCTTTAAAGGCAGAATCAGCAATAGCTTCAGAATTTTCGGTAACATAGCGTTCGTTGCCACCGTCAGTGCCACCGCAAAGCAGAAGAATATCTGGATTCTGTTCCTCAATAAGCTTTATATGCCTCTTTTTAAGTTGAAATGGGTAGGAAGCACAGATTTTAGCTCCAGCAGAAAAGGCCGCCAGTCTGCCAATATTCAAAGACATTTCTGGAACAAGTCCTATAACAGCGACTTTTAACCCACCCTTTGCTGATGAAGAAAAATATACAGGGCAAGGAGAGTTTTCTGCATTTAGGCTATTAACATCGCAATCTGGCAAAAGTTGAGACAATACGTTATAAAAGCCGTTTGGAAGGTGCTCAACAGTTGTTGGAGTAACAGCACGCTTTTCAACTTCATAAAGGTCGCCAATTTCCTTAAAAATAGCACCCTTTGTATAAGTAGAGCCTATATCAACGCATATGTATTTATTATTACCCATTATGTATTTTTCTTCAATCTTTCTATTTTTTTGTTTAAGAGAAATATTAGAATTAAGTTTTAAGCAATATTTAATTCCTAAGAGCAATTGATGGGAAAAACAAGAACATTAAAGGCAAACTCAACCCTAAAACTATAAATTTATTATTAGTCAATTTAGTTTCTATTATTCCTAATTCTTTTTTCCGGTTCTCAAGCTCTTTATTACTTTCCAATATAAATTCTTTTTCTTCATCAGTAAATAAAGACGGTGTATCTTTTAATTCTTTCATCAAATCTAAATTAGTATATGAAACTGAACCAATAATCAATTTTTCAATCCATGGATATTTATGTTTGACACAATAAATAAAACCGTCATCTGATAAATCATGAAATACCTTATAACAACAGATTTCTTCGCTTCCTTCAGGAATAGACTTTAAGTATTTCCCTTCGATAAGCTTTTCAAAGTCTATTTCTGTTGTCATCCTTACACTACTATTCGAGTTATATTCTAGAATTGCCCCTTCAATAACCCAGATATTATTCCAACATTTTTTATATCTATTCTTTTCATTACCTCTTTGATTAAATCCACCAGCAAAATTATATGCAATAAAAACATTTAAACAACAGTAAGCAATAATAGCACTTATATTTTCTTTTCTAGTTTTTTCTTTCCATTTCTTAAAAGTGAAAAAGAAGTAAAGAAAAGTAATAAAAAGAACTAGATAAATCCAGTCAATAAGATAAACCCAGTTTTTACTTCTACTATTAATACTTAGTGGAAAAGAATTCGGATCTATATATTTCAATATAAATACGACTATTAATATTATTGAAATAAAAAATATTTTCTTAAACAAAACCTAATTTACACTCTTTTTTGCTTCGATGTCTTTATAAAGCAATTCTGCTTCTTCATCTAAGGAAGACTCAGGGCCAAAAACTCTGTCGTAGCCCATCTTCAAAAATTTAGATTCTACAACATCAAATGGAGTCTTACCAACAACAAGGTTGCCACCAACATATAAAAGAATGTTGTCTAAGCCTTTTTCAATGCATTTGTCTCGTAAACCAACACAGTCTATTTCACCGTGTCCATAAAGGGAAGAAACCAAAATAGCCTTAGCATCTGTTTCTATTGCTGCTGCAATAAATTCTTCCTGACTAACCATGACTCCAAGATTAGTAACTTTAAAGCCTTTTTCAGTAAAAAATGCTTCAAGAATCTTGTTCCCAACAGAATGACAATCAGAACCAATAACGCCCAAAACTATATTTATAGGTGCAGCCATGTTTCTTTCCTTGTTATTATACGTCTTTGCGAGCCATCTTTAGATGGCGTGGCAATCTAATTTCTATCAATGCCTTAACAAAGTTAAGACATTTCTTAATAACATTATAGACCAAATTTACTACAAGTAAAATATTTTTTTTCTATCTTAACTAAAACAGGTCACTAATGTTATAATTTGCCTACAAAAGTATTTTAAGAGGTAAACAAATGAAAAATAAACTTATGTATTCTCTTTTGGCAATGCTTATTGCCGCTGGCACAGCTCATGCCGTAGATTTGAACGAAATACAAAAGCTTAAAGAAATGGGCTTTACTAATGAACAAATTGTCGAAATGACCAAGGCCCAAAACGGCAACAATGCTGCAGTAAGCCAAGAAAATGCTGTCTCAGAAGACAAAATAGTTCGTATCAATTCTGCAAAAGCCAATCACAAAGGCATATTAGTCATCTGCGCTTCAAAAGAATACCCTGATCGCGGACCTGGTTATCTGGACATTTTCAAAGACAAAGAAAAAATTGGTTCTGTAGAATTATCAGAATATGTTTCAAGTGGCCCTGCTATGCAAAGCAAAACAAATTATTTTGAATATTCCAAAAAGAATAAAGGAACCTCTGGAACCTCAACAACAACAGTTGCTAACAACATTTGTTCTCGTTATATAGGCACATTTGAAATTCCTGCAGGAACATACGAAATAAAGTTAGAACGCTCTCTATATATGGGTGACCCAACAAGTGCATTAAGATTCAAAAACAAAATGCATAAGATTTTCCATAAAGTAACAATAGAAGAAGGCAAGGCTACCATGCTTTCTTATTACTGGGAAGCAAATGAAAACTTTGGTAAAGACGTTGTAATGTCTGGCAACCATAAAGATATCGCTGGAAAGATTTCTGCCTCCTGGGGAGAATACCTTTCTAAAATAATGGAAAAGTAATCCCTTAATTAGAAATTATCATCACCACCTTTCATAGAGGTTGTCCGAAACCAGGTATTGTCTCCATAATTATATAGTGCAAATTGGCTACACATTTGTCATAAAAAGGATAGCGTATGGGCTTTAGCCCTGAAAGCTATACGTTTATGACAATGTGTAGCCAACAAACAAATAAATACTAATTTTTCAGCATATTTCAAGTTTTCGGAAAATCTACAGAAAGTGGGATAAAAAAACCGCCAGTTTTTACTGGCGGTTTTTTTTGAAAAGATTTTGTCTCTAGCTTTATTTAAGCATAGAGATAAAAACTCTTATATTCTTTGACTGCCTGAGCCGATATCCTGAGTGCCTGAACCGATATCCTGAGTGTCTGAGCCAATATCTGGAGTATTAGTAGCAATTATAGAAGTATCTGTTGCTATAGGTGGTGTATCAGTTGCGATTATAATAACTGTTCCTGTTGCAATAGGAGGAGTATCGGTAGCTATTATAACTGTTTCAGTTGCTATAGGAGGAGTATCAGTTGCAATTATAACTGTTCCTGTTGCGATAGGAGGTGTATCAGTTGCAATTATAACTGTTCCTGTTGCGATAGGAGGTGTATCAGTTGCAATTATAACTGTTCCTGTTGCGATAGGTGGAGTATCGGTAGCAATTATAATTGTTTCTGTTGCTATAGGTGGTGTATCAGTAGCTATTACAACCGTTTCAGTTGATATATGATACGTATAGGTAGCTAATGTTGGGGTATATGTAGCAATAGGAACAGAACCGCCATATATAGTTAATTCGAGTTCTGCTTTGCCTATTCCATTTTTACTGTCTTTTCCGACAAGAATGACAACAGCTTTATAAGTAGAAGTAGCTATAAAATTCACACTACTACCGGTATTGTTTCCAGTAAAACCACCACCGACGGCAGACCATTCATAACTGATATAGTCGTTATCAGCATCAAAGCCCTTAGCATATAGATCAACTCTTTCATTTGGTCTAATATAAAGAATATTATTAAACTTAAAAATTGCTGAACTATTGGGGTTATAAGTTATAGAAACTATAGGAGCAGAATTACTTTCAGTATTCTGAGGTAATTTTACAAATATTTCAGAGTTGTAATTGTCTCCAAAGCTTACAGGAACAGTTATTGTCTTATAACCAACCATAGAAATAACAGCGGTTGTATCAATTCCTGGGAAATCGGTTAAATGAACAGTTCCGGAAGCATCAGAATAATAGTCTTGTCCCCAAATAGTGGCTTTAGCACGATATAAAGGTCGGTTACTAGTATCTGTTATAAACAGAGTCAATGAATAGGGAGAAGCCTGCATGCTTATCATCTGCTTTGTATCCTGAGAAGAAAGTTCAACCTGAGTACTACCAGTAGGCGCAGAAACAGTAACATTTTCCTGACGGGCTCTGAAAGTAACCTGTGTTCCTTCTCTCTTTTCAGCAACCAAAGTATGTACACCCTGAGGTACATTCTGAATAACATATTTACCGTTTGCATCAGTTACGCCGTAAAGACTGCTATTCTTTTCCAAGAATACTTTTATTCCGGCAAGGCTGGTTAAAGAACAACGCATTTCAGCAGCAGGTCTAAAAGAACTGACACTGCCGTCTTTAACGTAACCAACTAAGGTAACAACATTACTTGAAGAAATAGTTGCACTTCCAGCTAAATCATCAGAAGCCCCACTATTGCACCCTATTAATAAAAAAGGGAAAACAATAAGTAAACACAAAAAAAATCCTACACTAAATCGTTTCATAATCGTTCCTCTCTTTCTGATTAGAAATAATTATAATGATTTTTAGAAAAACCGCAAATATTAGACTACATCCTTATTTTGGCTTTAATTTCATCATTCTCTTCTAAAAATGTATATAGTTCATCTTCTGAAAGAACTCCTCTTTTAAGCTCTTTAGGTAGCAAACCTGCTTCATCATCTTTAAAATCCTTCAGCCAGCCACCATTTTCATAATAATACTGAAGTTCTTTTATAGCTGGCTGAAGGTTCATATAATAATTGATAGCTTCATTCAGATTCCTTAAAGCTTCTTTGCTTTCGTTAAGAATCTTTTCCATTCTTTTTATTCTGTCTATTTGAGTTGTCATAGTTTATTTGCAGAGTTCTTCAACTATTTGATTGATAAGCTTGCCATCAGCTTTTCCCTTAAATTCAGGCATAATGCTTTTCATTATCTGGCCTTTATTCTTAGAAGCAACTACTTCAGCAAATTTTTCGTTGATGATCTTTATTATAGCATCTTTATCGAGCATAGCCGGTGCAAAAGCCTTTATGTAAGATTCTCTCTTTTTGTATTCTTCAAGAAGGTCTGTTCTTTCTGGTGGGCAGGTATCAATCTGTTCTTTATAAGATTTCAGCTCTTTCAAAATCATTTTGTCAACAAGTTCATCAGTGATATTGTCTCTAGTTCCTTCATCTATAGCAACTTTCTTTATTGCGCCAATAAGGGAAGAAATAGCTTCTCTTTTTTCTTTGTTCTTTTCTTTCATTGCAGCAATATTAGCTTTGGTCAATTCTTCGTATTTCATCGTTAACTCCTTATCATAAAACCCGACACTTGTGTACACAAAATCAGGTATTTTTTGATATTATATACTTATTAAAATTGCCAAACAAGTAGAACTTGTTTTATCATTATTAAAAATGATTGATATTTATTTTTTGAATGGTGATTCTTATGGATTGTATCTTTGTATTAATAGTCTTTGCCTGGTTAATATTTCTTCAATTTAAAGTAAAGAGCCTTTTAGACAAAAATGATTTATTGGAACAAGATCTTAATTACTATAAAACCCATCTGAAATCATTAGAGCACAAAATTGAAAATCTTCATTCCAATAAGTATAAATCATCTAGTGAAACTATAGCTGATTCAGTTCTGAAAACCGAACCAAATAGAGTTAATACGAAGACAGAATCTTCTTCTCAAATCCAGGAAAGCACTTCCAATAAGCAAAGTGAAAGCTCATTAAATAAAGCATTATCTATAGCCAAACAGAGAACAGAACACAAGGCAGACGAACCACATACAACAACCGAAACTACTAATATTAGGCCTGAAATAGACACAAAAAAAGCTACAGATACAAATTCAGTTTCAGAAGAAGTTATTTCTCAAAATACTCATAAAAAAGAGTCAGAACCACAAACCCATAGACCACAATCTCAAGAGATACAAACACAAAAAGAACCAGTTTCATTTGTTCAGATTTTTTCATGGATTGGCGGATTCATACTGCTCTTAGGTATTATTTTCTGGATAAAGTATGCTCTGGAAAATAATGTTATTTCTCCTGACTTAAGAGTTGCTCTTGGCACCATTGCAGGTATAGGTTTATGGATAGCAGGAGCTTTATTGAGGAAACCTGAAGTAAAAACCACCTCAGATACTTTATGTGCCTGTGGTTTGTGTACATGCTATTCAGCATGGTTTGCCGCCTACTATTTCTACCATATAGTTCCTCCAAGTTTAACATTTATCCTATTAAGCATAGTTGCTATTGCATCATTTGCTACTGCCGTATGGAAAAATGCACAATATATAGGTATTCTTGCCCAGCTAATAGGCTTTGTGACTCCGTTCCTGTTCCCATTTGATTCGACACAAATCTGGTTTGTTCTAGCTTATGCCGCAATAATAAATGTAACTGCAGTAGTAACAGCATTAAAATGCAACTGGCCACATCAGTTATACACAGGCTTAGCATTTACTTTCCTAACATTTTTCGGAATCTTCAATACAGGCGAACCGTTACAATTATCTATTTTTGCAGGAATCTTCATATTGTTGTACACAGCAGTCGCCGCTTCCAAAAACAATAAGAAACTGATGCACTGCTCGTTTGTTTTTGCTTTTATAGGTCTCATCATTCTTGCTTTAAGATCTCATGCGTTAAGATATGACAGTTTGCCCTATGTAATTTCCTTTGCAGCTATATTTTCAATATGTTTTGGTCTCTTATCTTCGTGGAAAAAGAATAATGAACTTTGCTTTGCAACATTAGGCTTTGCTTTTACTGCTTTTGTTCTAATTGCTTTTACCGGCTCTTTTAAAGCTTTATTAGCTTTCATTGCTTTGACTATGCTATTCTTCGGTTTCTTAACAGCAAAAATGGATCAGCCATATTTGCAGATTGGAACAATAGTTCTTGCTTCTCTAGGCTCTTTGATTCTTTTCATTGAGCAGTTCACAATTAGTATAAATGCTGAATATCTACCCTATTATGCCGGATTTTCTTTATTTTTTACTATATTTTTCGGCTTAATTGCTTTTATGAAAAAAAGCAGCAATTTACTGATAAATACAATAGTATTTTCTTTAATCAGTTTTACTCTGCTGCAACCTTTCCCAAATAATAGTATCTATGTATTATCAATTGCCACAGTATTTACATTATTCTTTGGAATTTTAAGTTTTAAACTGCATAATAAAACTTCTCAATATGTTTCTATAGGATTTACAACAGCTTGTTCGGTATTAATGTGCCTTACATATTTAATTACTAAAAATCTCAACTTCAGCATACATGCTATATTGGCTTACTCTATGTCAGCAACTCTTTTCTTCTTTTTTATTGCAACCAAAGAAAAGAATGGCACTATATTTACTTCAGCCTCATTCTCGATGGCGATTCCGCTGTTCATTCTTTCCATTGACGCATATTTTCGTGATAAAAGCAATGGGATGCAGTATTGGTTATTCAGTTGGAGCGTATTAATAACTTTTGCAATCTTTTTCCTAAAAAATTATTTTGAAAATAATAAATCAGCTTTGATAAGCTCGGCAATCTGCAATATTTATGCTGCTTTAATCATCAAAATACTATTATGTGAAAATGTAACAGAACGCATTCAAATACTTTCAGGAACAACGGCTTTAATAATGTCGTTTATTTATGCTTATCTCGTATATAATTATACAAAATCCTGCAATTTAAGTGATGAAAAAGACAAATTCGAAATTTCATGCTTGATTTGTGCACCTATTACATTTTTAACATTAGCAATCACCCTCTACACCACCAAAGAGTGGAAAACCTTAGCATTTGCAATTGAAGGCTTGTCTTTAATTGTTTTGTGGCGTTATTTTAAAGTTAATGCTATTCAAAATATCGGATTAGGATTGATGAGTGTTGTTGCAATCAGGCTGCTCTTCAACCCTGAAATTGGAGAATATTACAAACAAACTCAGTTAATTTTCAACTGGTATTTATATACCTATACCCTTTGTGCAATTATGCTTTTTATCGGTTCATCTTTCTGGCGAGAAAGCCAGGAAAATACTGTTCCGAAATTAATGCGTGCCATGGGAGGAATCATCATATTTGCCCTGATTAACATTGAAATAGCAAACTATTTTGGAAAAGGCCGAGGTTTATCCTTTAACTTCTGTGGAGGCTTAGCTGAAGCCGCTGCCTACACGATAGCCTGGGCATTATACGGTGCTATTTGTATGTTCAATTCTACTCAGCAAAATCGCTATCCTCTTAAAGTTGGTATAGGCCTGATTTCACTTGCATTATTGAAGCTGTTTTTATCAGATATCTGGAATCTGTCTTCTGGCTTAAGAATTGTTGTATTGATCGGTGTTGCAGTAATTCTTCTAGTCGTCTCCTTTATTTACCAGCAGTTTAAGAAGCAGAAAACGGTTTCTTAAAATACTGCTATGTAATACAACATATCATACAAAAAAAGCTGCAAAGAACAACGCCTAAAACTTTTATAAAATAATTAATAAAATAATTAATCAAAAAGGTGTCATTTTAGAATGACACCTTTTTATTTACCCAACTGTAGCCCTTAGAGTTAATAAAGAACTAGCTTTTTATTAACTCTTTGAACCTAAGGTAGGTTGCCCATAGTAAAACAAGATTTCGTTAACTTTTGTAATATCATTAATATTATTTTTTATACAGTATTCAACAATTATATCTGTTTTATTGCTTTTGGAAAAAGTAAAACCAGCTTTTTTAAGCAATTCATAAGATTCATCTAAAGGAAGCTTTAAGGCAATAGCTATAGATAATGCAGTATTTTTGTTAGGCTGATAAGAATCTTTTTCTTTTTCCCCTGCACTACTGCGTATTTTTGAAAAGATCTGGCGATTCAAATTTGCTGCTTTATAGCAAGCAACATCACTCATTCTCTTTTCTTTAATCTTTCGCATAACCATTGATGAAAAAGTTTCATCAGTATTTTTTAACGCTTTTGATAAAGCAGTATAAATAACTTTGTAATTGTTTTTACGTACAGAACCTATAGTGATATTCACAACTTAACCCCCACATTATAGTTTATTTGCTATTTGTATTATTTACTTTAATTATAAGAATGATTTTGAAATTATCATCCAAAAAAAGCTGCAAACGTAAGTAAGATAAAAATTGCTAAATAAAAGCTAACAGTAAAATCAACAAAAGAGATCACAAAATTAATTCGAAGCAGATTATTTTGACGGTAAAACAGTTTAAAGAATTTTTAATACTGCTATAAAAAAAAGATGTAAGCATATTCTGCCGTTATTTAATGCTGTAATAGTTCCTAATCTATAGGCATATTCTTCAACACACATGGATATCCAGTTTTATTCTCAACAAAACCTCTATTTGCCCATTATAAACAGATTACATTTAATCTAGTTATTCTCAAAATGAGCTTTTAAATGTTCACTTAGACCTTGTTTTAAAAGCCTTATCATAATTTTCTTTTCAACTAAATCAGCTTCACAGCCCAAAAAATCTTGTCTTTTATACCATCAGCTAATACTAGCCGGGTAAAAGAATATCGCAAATGAATTAAAGAATAATACAAAGAATTCTTCTATTCATAAAAACATTATAAGGGGTTTTTATCTAAAAAATGTCATTTCAGAAATGACATTTTTAAAACTTTCTTATTAAAAATAAAAAGCTTTTTTAATCTTTCAGAGCACCGCTGGTTATTCCTTCGATTATTTCTTTCTGGAAAATCCAGAATATAATAATAATCGGAAGCGAACTTACAGAAGCCCCTGCCATCAACGCGCCCCAGTCTGTGCCGTATTGCCCTTGAACAAGCATAGATAAAGCAACCGGCAAAGTTCTTAAATGTGCAGAGTCAATAAAAATTAAAGGAAACAAAAACGCATTCCAGTTAATAATAGCTGTATTTATAATAATTACAGAGATTGCTGGCTTAGCAAGCGGAGTAATTACATGCCAAAGAATCTGCCATTCCCCTGCCCCATCAGCTCGTGCAGCTTCTTCTAAATCTTTTGGCAAGTTTTCTATATATTGCTTCATAAGAAAAACATTAAATCCATCAACACAAAAAGGCAAAATTAACGCCCATAAAGTATTGTGCAGCCCAAGCCTAACCATTAAGTCAAGCAAAGGAATCATCAGAGTCTGTTTAGGAATCATCAATGTTCCTAAAATAATCAAAAACATCAGACGTTTGAAAGGAAATCTGTATCTGGCAAAAGCATAGCCAACCATTATCGAAAATACGATATTGCCAACAACAACTGCTGTCAAAACAATAAAACTATTTAAAATATAGGTTAAGAACCCAGCCTGACCTATAATCAACCTGTAATTATCCAACGTAAATAAACCATTGCCATCAGACAATCCTGGCTCATGTCTGAGAAATGAACGCAAAAACATATACAGCCAAGGATAAAGATAACCTATTGCCAAAGCTGTTAGAATGAAAAAATTTAATTTTGACTTAATTAATTTACTCATGATTATTCTTACAGATTATATTCCATTTTATTTATTTTTAATAGTCTTATATATTAACCGAAAAAAACATGATAATATTATATAAAATTTAATCGGGAACCTTTTTATGAGTAAAACATTTCGTATTATTATCTGGCTAATAGTCAATGGTTTGGTTATTCTTTTATATCCCCCTGAATATGGCCTTCATGGTGGGCCTAACTATAGATATAAAGAAAAACAGTGTTTCTCTAATCAGAGAATGATGTTAAGCGTTATAGAAATGTATAACATGGACCATAGCCAAATGATTAGTGAAATAAATGAAAATGTTATTGATATATTAGTAAGAGAAAAATACTTGAAAACAAAAATCAGCTATCCTGATCCTAGAAAATGCAAATACCTTAGTCGCGGAGAATTGATGAATGATGGAATCATATATTGTGAATATCATGGTTCTGCTGGCTATAATTCAAATAAATCTGAAGGAGTTCCGCCATCTAAGGAATACGAAAAATATATTGAGGAATGCGTGATAGATTCAAAATATCACTATATTAAACATGTTGCACCAGGTTTCGTTATATTTATCATAACTACTGTATTGGCATTTTTTTAATAAAAAAACAAATCTCTCAATTCTCAATTCTCATTTCTCACCTACCACCTACCACCTATCACTCATCACCAACCACCAAATTCTCATTTCTCCTTTCTGCCTTGCAAAATACGCATTTGAGCGAAGGCAAAAACCATAATAATAGCTAACAAAACGAAAGAAATCGCTGAAGCATAGCCCATATCATGATATCGGAAAGCAGTTTCATATAAATGGTTCACAAGAGTGTTTGTTGTACCGACAGGGCCACCATGAGTTAATGTAAATACTTCGGGGAAAACCTGCCAGCTTCTGATTGTATTGATTACAATCACAAATATAGTCATATAACGAATCTGAGGCAATGTGATATACCAGAACTGCTGCCATTCATCAGCCCCATCTACTTCAGCAGCTTCGTAAAGTTGTTTTGGAACAGCAGTTAAGGCCGCCAGATATAAAACCATATAATAACCAGTATAAGCCCACACATTCATCATCATAATGGCCGGCATTGCGAAGCCTTTTTCCACCAACCAGCCGTGCCCTGTTAAACCGAAGAACTCAACAATTCTATTCAACATTCCTACAGGAGAATAAAAAGATTTAAAAATCGAAGCTGTTACCACAATAGACACAATAGAAGGAAGGAAGAACACAGAACGGAAAACCTGATTCCCTCGCCTTACAGAGTTAATCATAAGAGCTAAAACAAGAGCCATTACAGTAGTTACAGGTGTTGTTCCTACAACAAAAACGAATGTATTTAATAATGCTTGCCTGAAACCAGAGTCTTTAATTAGGCGTGCATAGTTTTCAAATCCTACAAAATTGAATAATTCAGGGTGGAATACATCATAATTACTAAAACTCAATATTAAAGAAAAGACTAATGGATATATCCAAAATACAGCCAGAGTGAGTAACCAAGGGAGCAAGAACAATAATCTCTGGTGCCCCTTTTCAGAAGGATTTTGACTATTAAAGAATTTAAAAATCAGTCTTTTTTTTTTAATTCATAGAGGATAAAAGACATTAAAACAGCGTTAATCAAAGAAACTACAGCAATAAAAGAAACCAATATTATAAGCCAGTTAGCCTGATTCGGTTGAGTAGCCTGAGGAATACTCAAAGCATTCATAGTTTCATTTGCTTTTTTTTCATTGATATTGCTTGGCTTTTCATTAATTGTTTTTGATTTTACAATTCTTTCATATTCAGCGCGAGCTTCTTTCATGACTTTATCTATAGGTTCACCGTACATAGCCTTTTCAACTGTATTATTTATTATTGTTTCAAGTTCTATCCAAAGTCTGTGAACTGGTGGGTGTATGCCTGTTTTCATCTGTTCAAAAAACACTTGAGTTCTTGGTTCAGAAAAAGCAGGGTCAGAAAAAGCTCCTACATTTGCAGGGAAACTAGTCCAGGCTTCTTTAGTAATTAGAAGTGCATTTTCACTTCTAGTAAGAAATTTAATAAACTTTGTGGCTAATTCTTTATTTTTACAACTCTTAAACAATACAAGAATTTCACCACCCATGAATGAAGTAGAGAAACCTTTTTCATAAGAAGGCTTAGGAATAAGACAGGTTCCAAAATTCAGATTCGGTGCTTCAATAGGTAATCTAGCAAATATCCACGAGCCAGAAATTTCAAAACCAAGTTTCCCTTTTTTGAAAGCATCATTTAACAAATCCTGCTTTTCACAATAGCTATACTCTTTAAGCTTTAAATAAAATTCTAAGGCTTCTTTCATTTCCTTGCTATCAAAAGCAAAATTACCATTTTCGTCTAAAACCCTTGCGCCATTACCCCAACCAAAAGGCAAAAACTTCTTGTATAAAATATGACCTTCACCGGCATTCATTCCGAAACCGAAAACACCATTCTTAGGATCATGTATTTTTTTACAGGCATCTAAAAATTCATCCCAGGTAACAGGTGGCTTATCAGGATCTAATCCTGCCTTTATAAATAAATCTTTATTGTAAAACATTACACGAGTTCCAGCTAACCAAGGCATTCCATAAAGCCTGCCATTCATTTGAGCTGGTTCCCACATTATGTATTTATCTTTTAAAGGAGAAAACTCATCAGTAACATCTAATAAAGCACCTTCTGCCATGAATTTTCCCATCCATGTAGAGCCCATTTCGCAAATATCTGGTGCACGATTGTTAGCCATAGCAACAACGATTTTGTCTAAACCGTTATTCCATGTAAGTTGTTCGTTGTGAATCTTTACTCCTGGGTTTTCTTTTTCAAAAGCTTCTATAACAGGAACTATCAGCTTTGGATCCCAGAAGTTCCAGAACGTCAATTCAACTTCAGCAGCCTGAACAGTTGCAGCAGTTATTACAAAAAATATTAAAAGTAGTATTTTATTTATCTTTGCCATTTTTAATTCTGTGTAACAATAGCAATTTTTGGCAATAAAAACAAGAGATTTTATTGCTTTTATAAAAGGGAAAAGAGATCTGCCCCCAGAATGCGGTAGCATTGCTGGGGAAGTGGCACGCTGGCGACGACGACCAATAGGAGGTTGGGAGTGCATGCGAGCGCCAGGATGGCAAGCGAGTCGTAAAGGGGTCTTAAAACTTTCTCCAAAAGGCGAGCGAAGCCTTCATATCGCGGTCGTGAGAGCCGCGCTGCATAGAGAAGTCGGCTGAAAGCAAAGTATTAGTCGAGATTTTTCTTTCGCCTTTGAATGAGACTAACAGATGTTTTTTATCCTGTTCGTTGTCGAGTTCGTATTTGTTAGCCATATCGCCTTCAAATGAATAGGTTAGTTTTGGCTCATAGCCTGAAAATGCGGTTTTGCCAGCGAGTCTTAATACGTAGTTTTCTTTTTCGTTGCTGAAGTTGAATTCCAAACCAAGCTGACCAGCAGCATAGTTATTGGTTTTGCTTTGAACTACCTGATTATAGATTCCACCACCGTTTTCGTGGTAGCCATCCTGTTTGTATCTTGAGAACTGAAGATTTACATAGGGGTAAACTTTCCAAGTCTTGTTTTTCTGGCTTTTTGGAGTAAACTTGTATTCTCCACCGATTTCAAAGACGTTGCCTTTGTATTTAACGTTTGTAGAAAGATCTAGATTAGTAAGATTGCGGTTTAGTTCGTTTTCTACTTTCCCGTAGTCGAAATATAAGAAACAAGAGGCTTTATCGTTCTGTTTTCTTCGATTTTGTTCTTAGCCCAGGCGTCATCGAAACCATCTAGTGTATTATTGCCATGACCAAAGAACAAACCAAATGACTTAGTGTCAGTTAATTTTAAATCATAACCGATTATTCCGCTTCTGCCTCTGTATCTAGCACCGTCTCGCATTTCGCCTTTGTTGTAGACGAATTTGAACCAGGCACCGCGGTCATGATGACCTGCCCCCAAAGCGCAGCTGTTGGGGGCGCATTTTAAAGATCTGCCCCCACGCAGGTGGGGGAAGTGGCACGCAGTGCCGAAAGGGGTCTTGGCATTTTCATTTAAGACCCCCTCAGCTTCACTTCGTTCAGCAGCTCCCCCAGCTAAACTGGGGGAGCATCTTGGGGTGGTAGAAGGCTGTTCTAAAGCCTCTCCTTGAGGAGAGGTGGCCTGCCTTCGGCAGGTCGGAGTGGTGACCGAACTAGAGGAAACCTTGTTTAGCGA
>ONIU01000027.1 GCA_900317935.1 uncultured bacterium | reverse complement strand
AATATACAGTATAGGAGACGAAAATTTCATGGTTGTTGCTCCTGGCAAAAACCATCTTTGGACAGATCTGGCATTTGCTGTTGAACAGTATTGTACTAATGCTTCGGGGCTAAAGAGCAAATATCCGAAGAGATATGAATTTGTAAAAGAAAAAATATTTGGTGGCTGTGGTGTAGATGGCTGGCCGAATAAGAATCTGACAGGAGTAGGGTCGACTTCAGGTGGCGATGGACATACCGGAGATTACAACGAACCAGATTTTGGCGATGATACCAGTATTGATACTGGAACCATCACTGCAACAGATAGTGATCCAGGTTCTAAGCCTGAGCCTTCTACCGATACTGGTTCTACAACAGGAACAGAAACCAGTACAGATCCCGGCACGAATCCCGGAACAGACCCAGGAAATGATTCTGGCAATATTCCAGAAGTAAAAGACAGAGATGATATTCCAAATGTTCCTAGTGGAGATTATATGCCTGTAGTTTCCCAGTTGAATACAGGCGCTGAAGGACTGGATTCTTCTCAGAAAAATATGCCTGAAGGTATGAAAAAGGCGATAAAAGAACTGATGAATGAACTGCCAAAGGAGTTTACTACTAGTACTATAGGTATAAACTATATGGCAACGACAGATACCTGTGACGCTTTTGCTTCTGAAGGATATGTCTTTGTAACAAATAATTCCTGGTATGCTCCTTCTTCTTTTGTCACTCTTGATGATGCTACTCGCGCTAAGAGATTTAAAGAAATCTTATTAAGAGAAATGACAAAATGTTATCTTTACTATCATGGTAGTTTAATTACCAGATGGCGTGGAGCTATGGGTAAAGAAATAACGAATGAAGAAGCCAAAACCGATATTGTTGAGTCAACTGTTTTATACTATGAAAATCCACAGTATCTAGAATCTTTAAAAGCTCTTAAATGGAGTTTTATAAAGTCTAATGTTTTCTCAAATAAAACAATTACACCTACTGCGGATAATGATACAAATACAGATACTAGCACTGATAGTAACACAGATACTAATACTAATACTAATACTGAAACCGAAACCAACACCAATACCAACACCAATACCAATACCAATACCAATACCAATACCAATACTGATACTGGTGATGGGTATTGGAGAATACAATTAACTATAAAAAATAAAACAAAACAATCTCTTAAAATAGGCAAATATGACAATACCGCTCAAACTCAATGGTCACATGCTGGATTTATTGTGTATGGCGATTATAAACCGGGTGGACCAGGATATATGAGATTTAAAGGTTGTTTTGATGGTGAAGGTCCTGTTATTTCTATTCCTGCAGGAGGTTCTTATACTGGAACATTTACTTTTTATGGTAATAAAGAAGAATCAGATAATCGTGAAGCACGTTATAGAGAATTATTTGATAACTATCCATTCTCGACACTTGAACAACGAACTGTCAATGGTACAGTTGCATATAAAAAGAATAATTTTATTTATCAAACAGATGGTTCTTCTTATAGCGGTGATAAAGATCTTACAGGAAATCTTACTCATGGTAATAGTTACACTATAACTTATGATGGTGGACCTGATAATGCTGGCTCAAATTGAGTAGTTGGGCTCTGAGTTTATAATAACTCAAATGTTGCCTTATCCTCCGAAATAAACTATAATTGCTAAAATGTTTATTCGGAGGATATTTTATTGTGAAATTAGCATCTAATCAAAGAAAATTTCTAGAAGCTCTTGCCAATCAGATGGACCCAATCGTCAGAGTTGGCAAGAATGGTTTAGAAGCAAAGGTTGTAAGCAGTGTTTCTGAAGCTTTTAATTCTCATGAACTTATCAAAATTAAAATTCTTGATTCTTCTCCAAATACTGCAGAAGAAGTTGCTGAAGAAGCTATAAAAGCTACAAAAGCAACTTTAGTAAGAATTATAGGTCGAACAATTCTTCTTTATAAGCCTTTTGAAGAAAAGCCTAAGAAGATTGAGCTTCCAAAATGATATTTTTGTTTTTATTGTAGTTAGTTTTTGTTGATTATATTAAAACAGAGGTGAAAAATGAAAAAGATAATCCTTTCTATATTGTTTACTTTCGTTATAGCTTCTTTTGTTTCTGCTGCTCCAAAACCTTGGACAAAAGATGAAGAAAAGAAAATCAGCCTGTTTTTCAGTAATTTTGCTGAGGTTTTCTTAGATGATTTTGCAGAAAATGAACTTTCTGACTCATTAATGCTGAATTTTGCACAGGGTCATATTTATAAAAACCGTTATAATAAATTGGAAACATCAAAAGGTGAAATTGAAAATTTTAAGCTCATTCCAGCCACAATGGTTGATGAAATAACTCTTAAATTTTTTGGCAAAAAAGTAGCTAAGCACGATGATAAGGTTTATGCATATCCTGATGCTGATGGGGAAGCCTATACTTTTGCTCATATTTATGGATATGAATATAACGAAAAAGATGATACTTATACTGTTAAAGGCTATATTGTTACTGCTCCCAGCGGAGCAGTAATAAAAGATCCTTATGGTGATATGAGTTCTTGGAAAAAAGATGGAAACGATGATATAAGCTGTTTCTATTGTTTTGAAGGCAAAATAAAGACTTCACCTCTAGACAAGAAAAGATTTATTCTTCTTTCTTTCAAAAAACATGAAGCAACAGAAGAAGAATCAGCCGCTTTTACAAAAGCATGCGAAGGTAAGTAAGTGAACTAAAAAACAGGCTTTTAAAGCCTGTTTTTTTTTGATTTATTAAAAAAGAAAAGAGTTTTTTTTGAAAGTAAAATGGAAAACATAATAATAGGTATTTTAATATTAATAAAAATAGCCATTCTTATTGCTTTTCTAGTCTTTTTCATAAAAGCAAAAGGCTTTTCAAAAAAAATAATAAGTACTATACTTTTCGTTGGCTATTTGATTGTAGAAGTTATAAGTATTCCAAATTTTCGCGCATGTCTTCCAGTTGAAAATGCTAGAGAAAAATCTTGTAACAATAATATTAGGGTTATTTCAGCTGCTGTAGAAATGTATGATATGGACCACAGCGATAATATGAAAATATTAAATTTTGAATTACTTCAAAAAGAGCACTATTTAAAATATCCTATTTCCAAACCAGAATTAGATTGTGATTATTATATTGAAGTAGATAATTCGGAAAAAGGTGTTACTGTATGTTGTAAAAGACATGGAAATCTTAAGGAAATTGAAGAAACAAAAGCAAAAGAACGAGAATCGTTAACTTACAAAATATTTAATCCAATAAAAAAAGCTAATAACTATGGCTATTTTTGGGGAATAGTATATTTCTTTTTTGTTTGCTTAATTGAGTTGATTTTTATAATACCAGAAAATAATCCTGATGTTCTTGAATGGGAAGAAGTTCCTCCTGATAGTAATTCTGAAAAATAATATTTAAAAAAGACTTTTTTGTCAGATTGCTGTGAAAATGAAAAATTGACTATAAAGGAAATAGATTGTAGGCTATAATAATTGCAGACTACAATTCAGAGGTTCTTATGAAAAAATTTACTGCTGTTTTGCTTTTAATATTGACTATTTGTTTTGTTGGCGTAGCTCTATATTTGAATAGAGAAGCATTTGGGTTTGAATGTAATAAAACTTCTTCTTCAGTTCCTATGGTTGCTCCAAGCTCTGATCCTCAAATTAATGGAATATTACCTGGTGGATGTGTTGTTAAAAAAGAATCTCCTGAAAGGCTGGTTAGAAAACTTAAAGAATATTCTGTTCCAATAGGCTTTGGAGCAGGTTATATGATTTTGACACTTGTCTTAGTTTTGTTGACTCTTACCGATAAAACAAAGAAACAACTCCATACAGACGAAGAATTTAAGGCTAAATCAGAAGAATTGACTCAGGTTCAGGCTAAATTAGAAGAATCTTCTAAATCAACAGAAGATTTAAAAGCGCAGTTAGAATCAAATAAGGTAGACTCAGAAAAGATTAATCAACTTCAACTTAGCTTAGATGAAGCTACGAAAAATCTTAATGAAAATAAAACCAATTTAGAAAATAAAACTGCAGAATTTGATAAGTTAAAGTCTGAAGCAGAAGCTGTAACAAATAAAGCAGAAAACTTAGAAAAGGATAACAAAGGAATCAGACGAGAAGTTGAAAAACTTAATTCCAAACTAAAAGCTAGTGATTCAGAAAAAGATGAGCTTAAAGCAAAAATAATTGAACTTACAAAACAGATCGAAGCACAGACCGAAGAACTTAAAGCAGCAGCAGCCAATGTTAAAGGTGGTAAAGAAGCTATTCCTCCGGCAGCTTATCAGATTCTTTATTTATTGCAGAAAGAAGGCCGCTTAATCGACCTTTTGAACGAAGATATTTCTGGTATTGAAGATGAAGATTTAGGTGGAGCAGTTAGACCTGTATTAGAAGGCTGTGCCAAACTTTTAAAAGATAGACTTGTTGTAGAACCAGTTTTAAAGGAAGAAGAAGGCAGTGTTGTTACCGTTGACGAAGCTGATCCTGAAAGTATCAAGCTTTCTGGTTCTGTTCCTGAATCTGGTCCATATAAGGGCGAACTCATACATCATGGTTGGCGCCTTAAAGAGTGCAACTTGCCAGAGTTGGTAGATGGCTGGAAAGGAAATGTTATTGCCCCAGCAGAAATAGAAATAAGCTGATAAACAAGATGTAAGATATAAGATATCTTTTAGACGCAAGATAAGGGGAGTGTAATGGATAACGAAGAAGAAGAATATGTGGAACCTGGTTTTTATAGGCTTTTTTCTGGAGCAGGCGCTGTTGTTATTGGTTTATTTCTTTTGTTATTATTTTCGTTAGGCTCTAGGTATTACTTTGCTAATACAAATATTTCAATAATAGATAAAGAAATAGTTCAATTAGTAATAGTATTTTTTGTAACTTTTGTTGAAACTTATATAATAAGTTCAATTAGGAACAGAGACAAAGATTTAGCCAAGTTTTCTAAGAGCGAATTTGATTCTGCTCAAGGTTGTGGTTTTCTGATTTTTGTATTGCTTTGTACAGCATATTTGAATGGTGTTCTTTTATGTGAAATCAACGGAAGATTTGATTTCAGAGGTAGTTCTAAGAGAAAAGTTGAAATAATAAGTAAATTTCGCCGAGGAAATACACGAGGTCCGACTTTGATTTACAATTATTATTTTGTTATAAGAAACTGGAATGACGGAAGAGAAACTCATTTACAAGTTCCTGTATCTGTGTTTGGAAAATTTGATCCACATAATATTATAGAATTTGAAACCAAACCAGGTTTATTGGGCTTTGAGCACTTGGCAAGTGAAATAACGCTATCTAAATAACCATCTGGAACAAAGATAAACATTTCATACTGGTCATAACCTAATTGCGTTAGCTATTAATTTGACTAAATAATAAATAGGTTGTAAGTTATTAGATAACGCAACTTTAAGGAATATTCCCATGGCAAAACAAAAGTATATAGTTGGTATCGACCTTGGAACTACCAATATTGTAGTTGGTTACGCTCCCTTAGCTGTTAAAGAAGATGAAAAGCCAGAAATCAACCTGGCTCCTATTGCTCAGGAATTGGCAAAAGGTGCTATTGAATGGCTTGATGTGCTTCCATCTTTCATTTTTGAAAGAATAAAAGAAAAGCCTGTGTTAGACTGGGATTTGGAATCCAAATTTATCATTGGTGAATATGCTAGGGAACGAGGTTCAGAAGTTCCTGATCGCTTGATTTCTTCTGCAAAATCCTGGCTTTGCAATCCAAGAGTAAACAGAAAAGAAGCAATATTACCATGGAATGCTCCAGAAGGTGCTGAAAAAATATCACCTTTCAAGGCTATGACAATATTCTTGAATCATGTCAGAGAAGCCTGGAATAAAAAATTCCCAAAAGACAAACTGGAAAATCAAAAAGTTGTTATAACCATACCTGCTTCTTTTGATGCTGCAGCTAGAGATTTGGTTGTAGAAGCTGCAAAAGAAGCTAAGCTTCCTGAAGCTGTACTTTTAGAAGAACCCCAGGCAGCTTTTTATTCATGGATTTCTCAGAATGAAAAACCTTGGAGAAAACAAGTTTCTAAAGGTGACACAGTGTTAGTGGTTGATGTTGGTGGTGGTACTACTGACTTTTCGCTTATTGAAATAGGTGAATCAAACGGTGATTTAAGTCTAGAACGTGTTGCTGTCGGCAATCATATTCTGCTTGGCGGCGATAATATGGATTTAACTCTTGCTTATATTGCCAAACAAAAATTGGAAGCCGCCAATAAAAAAGTCAGCCATTGGCAGACAATTCAGTTAAGCCATCAATGCAGAAAAGCAAAAGAAGAACTTTTAACGGATACTTCTAAAGAATCTGCTCCAGTAGTAATTTCTGGTCGTGGAAGTTCTTTGATTGCAAGCACAATAAAAACTAGTATCGAACGCAAAGATGTTGATGCTTTAATAGAAGGCTTTTTCCCAAAATGTGCTTTTGAAGATTCTCCTGTAGAAGCTACAGAAGGCGGTGTTAGAGAAATAAACCTTATGTATGCTGCAGACCCGGCTATTACAAGACATCTGGCAAAATTCTTGCGCAGTCAGAACAGTGATACAAAGACTTATGGCTATCCTAGAGCTATTCTGTTCAACGGTGGCGTTTTCAAATCAGAAGTCTTCAAAAACAAGTTGGTTGAAGTAATAGATTCCTGGTTAAAAGAAGCAGGAAAAGAACCAATCAGGGTTTTAGAAGGCGCAGAACTCTCTCAGGCTGTTGCTAGAGGTGCTACTTATTTCGGAACCGTCAGCGAAGGTCATGGAATACGCATCAGAGGTGGCGTTTCTCAGTCTTATTATTTGGGCGTTGAATCTGCTATTCCTGCAATACCTGGATTTAAACCACCAATCAAGGCTTTGTGTGTTGCAAAACAGGGAACAGAAGAAGGCACTACATTAGATGTTCCAGACAGAACTTTTGCTATTCGCATCGGCAAAACTGCCGAATTTAAGTTCTTTAAATCTAATTGCAGACGTGATGATAACTTTGGCGAAATCTTCGAAGATATGGACGAAAGTTTTGAAGATACTAGTTCTCTTAAATTGGAATTAGAAGCTTATGAAGGAATGAAACCAGGTGATATTGTTGACGTTAAGTTACAGGTAGCAATCACAGAAATAGGCACCTTAGAAGTCTATTGTATTGAACTTAACGGTGAACATCGCTGGAAACTGGAATTTAACGTCAGAGAATCAGCTTGATTTTATTTTCAAAATTAGAAAATATGTATTGAAAATACAGTAAAAAAGTGCCCTTTATGGGGCACTTTTTGTTTTAGTATGATTTTGATAATTCCTTAAAACCACTCGGAATGCCAGTTTTATTGCCAATATAGTAGGTGTCGCCATCTTGAGCAACTGTTTCATTAAACATTGAGGTTTTAAGGCGTTTCCCATCTAAAGTCTTATATTCATCCAATTCTTTGATAGTATCATTCCACATATTTCTAACTCTATCCTGTGTTTGAGAACTAGAGTTATAATCTCCCATAATCTGGTCTCTTGATGCTTCTAAGGCAACTTGTGCTCGAACAGCACCTATTTTTGCTACACGTTCTTCATTCATTTCTTTTAATCTGGCATTTAAGTAGCAAAATTCAGGTCTGACCATTATGTTTGATATTACAGTCTGATAAACTCCATTATATTTATCAAACAGTTCTTTGGTATTTGCTCTGAAAACAGTAAAATAAGAAATTTCCCATTCTATTGTATTTGTGACAGTTAAGGCATTTCCTGTAGAGGTATTGACGGCGTTAACCAAAGTAGAGGCTTCTATTACTCCAGGACCCACAGAATACTGTTTTGTTGCCATATTTGATTCTACGCCATTCAATCTAACTTGGAAGTTACTGCGAATCATCTGCAATAATTGAAGATTTCTTTGAATACTAGTAGAAGCATTTTCTTGTAAGCGATTACGAATCATTTGTAATTTTTTATTGTCATTGGGCAAAGTTTTTATAAGTTGTCTGTTAGTAAAGCCAAGATTATTTAAAAATACTTCCAATACAGTATTAGAATCCATATAATTCATCAGAGTTATGCGCCGTTCGTAGTCTACTCCTTGCTGTGAGGGATTCTGTATGTTTATGTTTCTAAAGCTTGATTGACTTGAAAACTGGTAATAGCTTTCTGATGTGAAAAAATAAATTCCGACAGTATTGTTAGCGTTTTCTATAGCTAGAACTTCGTGACCAGGATAATTTCCATCAAATCTATCCCATTGACTAGTGATTTTGGCGGTAAAGCCTTTTGGAACTATTATATCCAATGCTGGAATTCTGGCAATATTATCATATATAGTCTGGGCAGTATATAAGTTGAGATTATCTTGTGCGAATGCAGTAGAACAGAGTATTAATAAAGCAACGATTATATTAAGTATTTTGATGTAACGCATATAACCTCCTACAGTTTTGTTTATTATAACAGATAAAAGACTGTCTCGAAATCAAATTTCTAAGTTTGCTTAGTGCTTTATGAAATCAATTTGACTATTTACTTAATACTTTGTAAGCTAGTATGTAATGAAAGTATAAGGAATTGGCCTGATGGGTATTTTAGATAAAGCTTTAGATATTCGTTATGTAATAGGTATAGATTTGGGTACTACCCAATGTGCTCTTTCATACTGCGATTTGCACGATAAAAATTTGAAGATTAAAAATCTTCCTATAACTCAGATGGTTAATGACAGTATGATTGATGATCTGCCAACACTGCCTTCTAATATTTATCTGGTTGAAGAAAACAGAGTTCTTAAACGCCCTGATTGGATGGAAAGACCTGGTAAAATAATCGGCAATTATGCAAAAGAACTTGGCAGTCAGGTTCCCGGTCGTTATATACATAGCAGTAAATCATGGCTTTGTCATCCAAGAGCTGAAAGACAGTCTCCAATTCTACCTTGGCAGAGCGAAATTACTGATAAAAAGATTTCTCCGGTAGATGCAGCCTGTGAATATTTGGCTTACTTAAAAAATCTATGGGATGCTAAAATAGGTATTGAAGGTGAAGATTCGCTATTTGAAAAGCAGAAAGTAATAGTTACTGTTCCAGCTTCTTTTGACCCATCTGCTCGAAACCTGACTCTAGAAGCTATTGAAAAAGCAGGAATCAAAAACTACTCACTGTTAGAAGAACCACAAGCCGCTTTTTATGATTATTTGCAACGTAATCCAACAACGATGGTTTCTGAATTAAAAGGTGTTGACACTGTGTTGGTTATAGACGTTGGCGGTGGCACAACAGATTTCAGCTTAATAGGCGTAAATTGGGTTAAAGATGGTAATCATGCTGAGTTTACGAGATTGGCTGTAGGACCTCATTTACTAATAGGTGGCGATAATCTTGATTTAACTTTAGCTAGAAATGCTGAAAGTTCATTTAACAATAAAGGTAAAAGGCTTAATTCTAAGCAATGGTTGTCATTGCTTGCTCAAAGCCGTAGCCAAAAGGAAAAGATTCTTTCTGAAGAAAGCAATGATAAAATTGATTTTACTATTACTGGCTCAGGAAGCGGAGTTCTATCTGGTTCGGCTCGGGTTCAAATTGAGGCTAAAAAATTACGTCAGATTCTTATAGACGGCTTTTTCCCTTTAGTTGATTCTAGCGAATATCCTGATGAAAGTGAAGCTTTGGGCTTGTCTGAAGCTGGATTGCCTTTTACTAAAGATGCTGCGGTAACAAAGCATTTGGCTGCATTTCTAAAAGATAACGATGTAATGCCAGACGCAATTTTGTTTAACGGTGGAACAATGAAAGCAGACTGTTTGCGTCAGCGTTTATGTGAAGTTATTGGATTATGGCGTGGTGAAGAACCAAAGGTTCTGGAAAATCCGCACCCAATATTAGCTGTTGCTGCTGGTGCTGCTTATTATGGCGTTGTGGGCATGGGCTTAGGGCAGAAGATTCACAGCGGAAACCCTGTTTCTATTTATTTAGGGATAGGCAATTCTTCTAGTTCAACCATTGATAAATATGTACCAGAACAGTTGATATGCATTTTGCCAAAAGGCTCTGAAACTGAAACAGACTATGATTTAAAAGGCAAAACTCTTGGCATAGATTTAAGTCATGATGCTGCATTTTATTTATTTTATACTCCGTTACCTCCAAAGGCAGAAGAATTTGGCAGAACAATCAGATTTAACTCAAAACGCTATTTACCTCTTCCCCCTTGTAAATTAAAGGCTCAGACAGCAAAAGGTGAAAGACAGGTAAATATTCGTATAAAATTACGCGAAACTGGTTATTTGCAGATTTTCTGTGAAGAATTAAAGGGCAGTTTCTCTCAAGAATTGCGTTTTGATTTAGGTGAAAGTGACAAAAAGTCAGATAATTCTTCGCCTGCAAAACGAAAAGTTCCTTTAACAAGTGCTCAATTAAAAGAAATTGACAAAGTGTTAAATAGTGCATTCGCTGGCAAATTAGAATTCAATTCTATTTTTAAGGAAATAGAAAAAGTGATTAGCAGCGATAGAGGCTCTTGGGATGCAGAAATGCTCCGACAGTTATTCGACGTGGTAATCGAAAGAGAAAAAGATTTTAGACAGAGCCAGGCTTCTATGACAATCTGGTGCAGATTATTGGGTTATACTTTAAGACCTGGTTATGGTGTGAAAAACGATAACGAAAGAGTTGACAGAATGTGGAAAATGGTCTTTGAATCATTTGACTACGATAATGTTGAATTCTGGGCAGAATGGTGGGGTATGTGGAAACGCATAGCCCCAGGCTTATCACCAGAACGTCAGCAGGATTTAGAAAAGCTTGTTTTGTCTATTCTTTTCCCACCAAAAAAACGAGATAAAAAGCCTAGAAAAGTTGTTCAGCATGAAAGAAATCAGTTATGGAGATTATTGGGTCATTTAGAACGTTTAAGTGTTGAAGAAAAAATTAAATTAGGCAATCTCATTTTAGACACACCAATGAGTTTTGGCGTAGATTATGTGTCTTTAAGCACTTTGGCTAGACTTGGTGCCAGGGAACTTGCTTATGCTCAGGATAGTTTAATGGTTCCGCCAAGTATAGCTAATGAGTGGGCTTCAAAACTTCTCAGAAAGGCTATTCCAGGCAGTTCATATTTAGACACTGCTTTACGTGAAATTGGCAGAAAAACAGGCGATAGAATGGTTCAAATAGAAGACCAGCTTCGAAATGATATTCTAGAAGTATTTAAAAAGAAGCTTAAGAAGAAAAACTTTATTAAACCTCTTCTTAAAGCTGTTAAGTTAGAAGAAAATGATTTGCAGGAAATAACCGGCGAAGTTTTACCTTCTGGCTTTGTTTGGGTGAAAGATGCCTAGCATTGAAAAGGCTTTAAGCCGTTAGATGTTTTTTATTGTAGTTATTGTTTAGCTTATACTTTGAAAGTATCGAATATTGCTAATAACCGATACTTTCAAATTTTCGATTAAACAATAAAAACAACAAAACAACGACAATAAAAACTTATGGTTTTCAGATAGGCTTTTTTATTGTAATTAGCCGCTTTAAGGTAAAAGCATCTTTGTCGTCTTTTTCTTTTGGAGAAGATACCGTTAATTCAACCCATACGCCATGTTTCTCTGCTGTTATTTCGTTATTATCATCTTTATATGCATCAATAGCATAGTGTGTAAATTTTAAAACTATAAGATGATTTTTGGCTATATAATGGTCTAAATTGACATTATTTCCATGGACTTTACGATGAACTCCGTCTTTGCTGCCGGAAACATAATCGTAGGTATATTGTATATTGCCTATAGAACTGTCGCTTTCACTGATCCACTGGGCTGAACCTTCACTGTTTTTGTTCCATTCCGGAATATTTATTTCGGTAGCGTTCATTAAATCATGTTCTATTTGTGCCATAAGAATGTTGGCAGCTTCCATATTATCTTGTAAATTAAGGGTTTTTGCCGAGCCTTTTAAACCTGAACCGAATATATTTATTAAACTGATTAAAAGAATTACGGAAAGAACGACACAAATTAAAACTTCAACTAATGTAAATGCTTTATTTCTTAATTTCATTTATTTGTTACCATTCCAGACAGGTTAATTGAGCTTGTAGTCTTTTTATTGGTTTCTTTCCATTCAACTGTTACAGATACTATTTTATATTTGTTATATTGATTATTAAATTCATTTACTTTTACAGAAGCCTTAAAATCTAAGTTTTTAAAATATTCAAAATTTTTACCTAAGTCATTGAGATTTATTTTTATATTTGTATTGTCTAGAGTTAATCTGTTTAATTCATCTTTGGTTAATTCTTTAACGTCATTGTAAGGAAGAAGATTATAATAAGCAATTATATTTGAAGCATAGGCTCTAGCTAGTATTTCATTGCGATTATGAGCTGTGCCTGCATTGCCTTGAGACATTAGTGTGAAAACAGGCACCATCAAAACCATTATGATAACACAAACAATACAAATTTCTATTATGGAAAAACCATTATTGTCTCTATTTTTACTATTTTTTAAAATCATAATTAATTATAAGGATTTAAGATTATCTTTTATGTTAAACATAAGTAATTTATATTCTGAACGAGATTTATCTATTTCATTCTTTTGATTAAAATCTGGAATCGCAGATAATTCTGGTCTGAAGTTTAATCTAAGTCCTCTTCTTAAACCAGCATTTTCTATAATTTGTTTCTTGTTGTTAACTCCAACATCATGCATGATTATATTTCCGTAAACATCTAAGGTTATTTTTCTGCTATTTTCGTCTTCTAAATAAACATGACCCTTTTTAGATATTAAAGAAGCATTTACTTCTGTTACATTATTTCTTATCGTTATATTGCCTTTTCCTAGAGTTATCAATGTCAGATGGTTGTTCTGGTCATTTTGTATGTTTTCATCGATGGTTATTTTCCCTTTTGAGAGAATTATTCCGCCTTGACTTAATAATTTTTTATTTCCAAATTTAAGCGGCAGTTCAAATTCTTCATCTAATTCATCAGTATCAACATAAAGCCAGCCATTTAAATCTAATCCTTCATTTAACAGTATATTCTTTGTTTTCAAGTAATTAATAAAGACATTACTTATATTATCTGATTTTTTTAAAACAATGCTACCTCTGATTTTCTCATTATCAGGAGGAACTAATTTTAAATAATGAGCAATTCTATTACCTTCAGGATTTATAGATAATTTCTGTGTGTCAATAAAATTATCTAAAAGAGTTAAATCTTTAATATCACTGTAAATGTTTCCATATTGAGCTTTTTCTGAGTTTGGAATTTTAACGAATATTTCGTTATTTGATTTTCTATTGCATAGCTTTTCTAATTCTTCATCTTTAAGAATGTTATGAAAAGGATAAGCTTCGTCTCTTTTAAATACAAAGGTGTAGTCATTATTGTAAGGAACCGATTCTACTCTTGACCCAAAAGACGAACGATATACGTCGTAATTTAATAATTCTAAGAATTTTATTTCATAAGCGTTTCTAAATTCTGTCAAATCATAATCGCAATCGTCACTGTCTTCATCTAATGCAGCTTCAAAATCATTTGAATTTTCATAATAATTTAATTTGAAAAAATCATTCTCATCGTCACTTGTTTTAAAAATACGAATTGAAGCATACATTGAATCTACAAATCCTAAAACAAGAGTAGGAGAAAAAATGCCTCTTGAAATCATCTGGTCAGTTCCATAGAGCTTAAAAATCGAATTATACTTAGCTAGATCATAATTACTTTCGCCTAATAAATCCAAATAATCTTTATAACCAGAATCAGGATCAAAATCATTACAAAGACCTAAGTTTGCGCAAAGAATACCTTCATTATCGTTCCAAGTTGGAGGTTCTAAATTTTTAAAAAATCCACCATCAGATTCTGGTTTTTTAAAGAAATGAAAATCTTCACCATATTCGCTTATATTTCCAATATCAAAATCAACATCGCCGCAGGCTATGCCAAGTCTTATTGGATAATCTTTGGTGCCTCCTCCTAAATAAATGAAACCTCGTTTGTCTCTAACTAATTCATCATAGCTTTTGGGTTTTTCGCTGTCACCATCAACAGATTCGTTTTCTCCTACATTATTGAAAACCCAAGGCTTTACTTGTTTTACACTACTGTTTAATTCGCCATTAACATTTGTATCAATAACATTAAAACGACAGGAATTTGTTTGATTAGCTTCTTCGTTTTCAAAAACATTTTCTACATAAAAAGTAAATTTAGATAAAACAGGCAATAAATTGGCAACTACCTTTATATCTGAAGCATAATTGTATTCTTCTGTTATGTTTTCGTTTTTACCAGGCATTTTATAAGAAACTTTAAAATTAAGATTTAATAAACCTGTTTTTTCTCTAGGGTAGGGGATACTGCCTTCTTTTTCGTTGCCGACTTTTATTGGCTTAAAATCACTTAGGCTCCAATTGATTTTGTTATCTGTCAATTTAAAATCTTTTAGATTCAAACCCTGCTTTAAAGCTTCAATCAAAGAGTTACCTGTTGTGGAATCTACAACATCTACATTTGATAAGTTTATGCTGCCTTTTGCTTCATTTCCATTGTAATTCCAAGGCAAAGAAAAGGCATTTCTCAGATTTTTGTCACCATCCGGATTTCTTAGTTGTTCTCTTACATAATCTATAGTAAGAATTGCCAGAGATTTGGAAAATTCTCTGGCATACATTGTGTCACCAAGTTTTTGGGCAGAGTACTTTCTGTCTATTGTAGTTTTAAGGAAAGAGCCTAAAGCAAATGCAACTATAGCAAATACTGCTACTACAACTATTATTACATTACCCTTTTTGGACCTGAGTATTTTTTCTTTGTTAGTTTTCTGAGGACGCAGCAATATCAACTATATCACCTGCAATAACTTTATCTGTGGGTTTCAATTTTTTTATTTTGGCTTTTTGGGCTGAATTTTTTAATTTAGGTAACTTTTCTTTCTTTTCGTCATCTTCTTCATCTGCATATTCAATGACTTTTATATAGCCTTTACCAGAGTAAACCCAACCTGTAATGCCTTTATAAGTTGTTTTATACCATTTCCCTGAAACGGCTTTTATAGTAAAAGTGTCACCAGCCCACATATAGGGAGGACTATATTTGGAACTTTTGGTAGTTGGTTTTTTACGTATAGTTAAGCCATTTTTTACTACTGAAGTAACTTTTCCTTTTTTGGGTTTTGCAGCCAACAAAGACAGAGGAGAAAAAAGACAAATTGCCAAAAGTAGGACAAGTGCTTTTTTCATAATTCTTTTCTCCTCTTAATCAAGGCATTTTAAAGGGAACTATTTCAAAGTTTCCATTAGGAGCTTCAGAATAATCGCATTTCCCTATAAAAACGTCTTCATAATCAGCATGGTCAATAAAACGATTCATAACAAAAGGTGCGGTCAGTTTTCCACTAGCGATAACTTTTCCGTCTAGATTAATTCTTATAATGTTGTATTGACCTTCAAAACCTTCTAATGGAGTGTAGGTTATTACGGCTTCTCCTTTTATTTCGTCTACCCACCAAAGTTCTGGATCGCTCATTTCAATATCTATAACTTTTGATTTGATGACATTGCCTTTAATGTCTGTAGAGACAAGCATATTTCTATTTTCTTCATTAAAATATATTAATCTGTAAAGATTTTCTTCTTTGCCGCTTACAGCCATGCCAGACCATTCCCAGTTCATTTCATTAACATGATTGCCGTTGGAATCATAAATGTAAATTTTACGAGAACCTTTGTCTGCAACAAACAAGTGACCATTGGCACCTACTTCTATTCTAAAAAGCTGTCCATAATCAGGGTCTTGTAATTGAGCAAGTATTTTCCCGTCTGCTGAAAATTTAAGAAGTTTATTGTCGTTGCTGTCTGCAACCCACCAGGCTTCTAAATCTCCATTAGAACTAATAACAGGAGCTATATCTTCTATGAGGATATTTGCATCAGGGTAACCTTCTTCGTTGACTGTGTATGGCTTAACATCCTTAGGAAGAACAGAAAATTCAGAAATCAACTTACCTTGGTTATCAAATTGCATAAGCTTGCCGCCAACACTGTCTGCAACCCAGGTTTTATCGCCAATCATTCTGAATGACAGTGGACCGAAAGGAAGAGGGTCTTCCAGTTTTTCGTCATACTTGTTGGCATTGGTATAATCTACTTTTCCAGAACCTTCACCATAGGGGATTACTAATTCTGCAAAGATTGCGTTTGTTGAGAACAAAACAAGAGAGGCTAATAGACATAATTTTTTCATATTCATATATTTTCCTTATTATGCCTTGCGCATTACACAATAAACTTTAGCATAATTTGCTTTGTGGTATCTTGGTCTTTTCTGGCTGGAAGAGTTGCTCATAGCTTGAACATTGTTTCCGCTTTCCATGATAATACCTACATGAGTCGGGCCTTTGCTCTTTTTCTTGTCTGTTTGTGTCCAGAAAATAACGTCGCCGGCTTTATAAGGAGGAACTTTTGTCTTTTTCCATCCAGCTTTTTGTAAGAGACCTATGGTTTGCTTACAGCCATAACTAATTGATTTTATAGCACCGGCTTTCTTTAAGACGGTAGTTGCAACATGTGCACAGCCTAAAACACCACCTTTTAGGCCAGGAGCATAAGGGAAAGAGCCTTTTTTAGAATATTTCTTTACAATATCTTTTGCTGTTTGAACAATTTTGCTTTGGAGAGAACCACTGGATTTTTTGGTATCTGTAGTTTTCTTAGCTGTTGTAGTCTTTTGAGTTTTTGTTTTCTGGCTTTCAGAAGAAGCAGTTTTGCTTGTAGTCTGCTTGTATTCCCCTGGATTATTAAAAGTAACGTAACTGTAGGTTCCGCTTGCATTGCTTATATTGCTGTCGTCAGCATTAGAAATATCAGCAGTATCTGAGGCTGCAGTGCTTGGATTTGAATTTGGAGTTGCAAAAACACACTTTCCATAAATCCAACCGCTACCTTTGTCGCTTTCTATTTCATACCAATCGCCCTTGCGGTTAACTATAAGCACTTCTTCATTATTATATAAGCGGGCAAGGACTGTTCCAAAGGGTTCGTCTCTTAAAGATAAAAAAGAGGTGACGCCAATATATGCTTTTCCATTAGGAAGATTTGCCAGACTAGCTTCTGCTGTTGGAGAAGCTATTTGGGTAGTGGAATCTGATGGGCCAAGATTTCCTGTGGTATCTTTGCTTTCTGCAGGAATAGAGTTTACTTCACCACTAACAGCTGGATTGACTCTTGCTTTTGTAGCTGAATTATTGAAGCTTGGCAGAGCTGATTCTGCCGTGATACAGATAATACAAAAGAACATTACCCAAAACGCAATCTTTTTCACAATATTCTCCTTTTTTGCAACAACAAATTAATCCCCTATTCTATTAATTTTAATTTATATTAAACTAGCTGTCAATGTACTGAGACAACAAATATAATCAATGTTTAAAAAGCTTTATTTGCGGCTTATGGGCATTATCAGAATTCAAAAACTATATAATTGATTAACTAATTGTTTTTATCTATAATTATATGAATAAATATGGAAAAACTCCAAACCATTAATTAGAATAATATATTTATGGAAACTGCATTAGTTACACATGTCGTTTTATTTTGTCTTTCTGATGCGTACTTTTGCCCTTTAAGGAAAGATAAAAGTTATAACAGGCTTTTCATTAAGAACTTTCCGTTAATTTCTATAATCAGCGTTTTGTCTTTTGTCTTTTCTCTTGCTTATTTGTTTATATCTGATTGGATATTTACTGCTAACTATATTGATAGTTTTTGTAATAGTAAAATTGGTTTTATTGCGGCTATCTACACAGTAATCATATTTGTTTTAACCTTATTTGTAGTCGGTAAAGAAATGTATAATGCCAGTTCTGAAGCGAAAAATGCAAAATTTCTGCTTATTCCCGTTGTTATTTTGTTTCTTTACACATCATCGGTAGTATGGAGTGCTATTATCATAAATTGTACCAATAGTGTTTTAGATTTTTCCAAAGGCGAAAAACATGTTTCGAAGATATATAGCGGAAGAACAACCACAACAAATAAAGAATATAAGACTAAGATTTATTACTTGGATGTGAAACCTGACATTTGTGGACGACATAGTATTGAAGTTTCCGGGTCGGTATTTGATAAAGTTAAGAAATTGTCTAAATACGAGCCAAACCCATACAGTCAAAACTCAGAAAACCCAATAATATTTTTTTATGACGAACCAAAACTGGAAGTTTATGTCTATAAAGGCTTATATGGCGTCAGGTATATTGGCAAAAGCATGGATGTCACAAAGGATTCTAGTGTCTCGCCTGACATCTTCCCAAAACCCATAGATTTAAAAGACTATAGCACTCAGTCAGACAATTTTCCCGGTATCATACCTCTAAAGAAATGACAGTCATCATAGTCATTAAAAACTTATTTAGGTATTTTAAAAAAATCTATTATTCAGTGATAATTTCGTATAAAATTATATGTTAACTCTTTGATTATTTTTTGGAGGGAAAAATGAAATTTTTATTGGTTTGTGCGGCTCTTTGTCTGATAAATTCTCTTTGTATGGCTTCTGGTCAGAAAGATATTGATATGACTATGAAAAAAGAAACTATTAAAGGTGCTACTTCTGATATTCAGGTTACCTTTATTGGACATGCATCTTTGATGCTTGAAAACAAAGATAAGGTTTATTATATAGACCCATGGAGCGAAACTGGTGATTATTCAAAACTACCGAAAGCTGATGTAATTTTCGTTACTCATGAACATTTTGACCATTATGACAAAGATTTGATTAAAAAGCTTTCAAAGCCAGATACCACTATTGTTACAACTGAAACTGTAGCTAAAGACTTTGGAAAAAATGCTAATGTAGTTGTTTTGGCAAATGGTGAAACAAATACTGTTGATGTTGTAAAAATTGAAGCTGTTCCAGCTTATAATATCCAGCACCTCAGAGACGGCAAAAATCCTTTCCATCCAAAGGGAAGAGGAAACGGTTATATTTTAGGAATAGATGGTCTAAGATTCTATTTTGCTGGAGATACAGAAAATGTACCTGAACTTAAAGGACTTCAAAACATTGATGTAGCTTTTTTGCCTTATAATCTGCCTTATACTATGGATAAAGCAATGTTTGAAGATTTGGCAAAAAGTATAAAAGCTAAGTATTTGTATCCGTATCACACTATGGGAACAGATCAGAAATCCATAGAAAGTATTGAAGTTCCTGAAAGCATTGTCAGAATTAGAAAGTTTGAAAAGTAATCTGATTTTGACAATTATTTGCGAAATTGATAGAATCTTAAAAGTGTAATATCAGATGAGGCTGTTTGTTGTTTTTTCAGCAATCATCAAAGTTTTTTTATGGAGGGCAATATAATATGCCATTAGTAACCTCAAAAGATATGTTTAAAAAGGCCTATGAAGGTCATTATGCAATTGGTGCATTCAACGTAAACAACATGGAAATCGTCCAGGGTATTACTGAAGCTTGTAAAGAAGAAAAAGCTCCTGTAATATTGCAGGTTTCTAAAGGTGCTAGAGCTTATGCTAATCACACTTATTTAGTAAAGCTTGTTGAAGCAGCTGTTAAAGAATGTCCAGATATTCCTGTAGTTCTTCATCTTGACCACGGTCCAGATTTTGAAACCTGTAAGAGCTGCATTGACGGCGGTTTCACTTCTGTTATGATAGACGCTTCTTCTAAACCATTTGCTGAAAATATTGAAATCACCAAAAAGGTTGTTGAATATGCTCATGATCACGGTGTTGTAGTTGAAGCTGAATTGGGTAGCCTTGCCGGTATCGAAGACGATGTTAAGGTTTCTGCTGCTGATTCTTCTTATACAAGACCAGAAGAAGTTGAAGAATTTGTTTCTAAGACTGGTTGTGACTCTTTGGCAATCGCTATTGGAACAAGCCACGGTGCTTATAAGTTCACTCCGGAACAGTGCACTAGAAATGAAAAAGGCATATTGGTTCCACCTCCACTGCGTTTCGACATCTTAGAAGAAGTTATGAAACGTTTGCCTGGTTTCCCGATAGTTCTTCACGGTTCTTCTTCTGTTCCACAGAACTTTGTTGAAATGATCAATTCTCATGGCGGTAAAATGCCTAATGCTATCGGTGTTCCAGAAGAACAACTCAGAAAAGCTGCTGAATTAGCAGTCTGCAAGATCAACATCGACTCTGACCTCCGCCTTGCTATGACTGGAACAATCAGAGAATTCTTCGATGCTCATCCAGATAAATTCGACCCACGCGAATATCTCAAACCAGCTCGTGCTAACATCAAAGAACTTGTTCGCCATAAACTAAGAGACGTTCTTGGTTGTGCTGGAAAAGCATAAGCCTCTTTTTATCGATAAAAGACCCCTTTCGTCTTTGGTTATACCAAAGACACTTCCCCCAAATCTGTCGATTGGGGGCAGTTCTTGTTAATGCACAAAGATGCGCCCCCAACGCTAGCGTTTGGGGGAGCTGTCTGCATGGCAGACTGAGGGGGTCTTTTCTCTACACTCTGTGCTCTAAGCTCTTTTCCCTCCTCTTTAATCCCTATACTCTATACCCTTAAAAAATGAAATACATATACATTCTACTAATCTCAATCTTTTGTTTGGCTCTCACTGGCTGCGGCGGTGGTGGTGGAGGGGACAACGGCATAGTTCTTACCCCACAACAGCAGGAATTTGCTGATGTAGTTTATGCTTTTGCTACTGCCGTAAATAGTAAAGATAAAGTTAGGGCAAAAAACCTGGTTTCTAGTGATGTTGAAGTTAGTAGTCCTGATTTTCTTAAAAATTTAGAAAATTTCCTCGATAAAGTTGAAAGTGTAAATTTTTCTATAAACAATATTGGTGTTAGATTTATTAAAGATGAAGAAGAAGCTGAGATATTGGTAGATGCTTTAATTAGTTATAGATACAATAATGAAGATTGTACTATACCTGATAGAAATCTTGAGATTCATGTAGAAAGATATAATAACTCAATTTTGGGAATAAAATCATTTCAGAAATATCGTAACGAAGTTTCTGCTTTTCCACCAGTCTTAGAATAAAATATTAGGAGAGTGACCAATGAAAACTTCTGCAAAAGTTACTGTTCAAGATGGAGTTTTTAAAGTAAATTTTGATGTGTTTGAAGCCGTATGGGGCTATCTGCTTTATGATAACATAAGTCTTTTAGCTGATTCCAAAAGCAATAACCTTAAACTATATTCTTTTTTGAGCGGTAAAGAACAGACTTCTGCAGATATTTCCAAGGATAATATAGAAGAGCTCTCTAAAAGTCAGATTATAGAAATTAATTATGCTTTGGGAGACAATCAAACAGCAGTATTTAAAAAAGAAACTATAGATGTTACCGGAAAGTTTATTGAAGCTATTGAAGCTCAGTTCAAAGGCAGAAATGCTACGGCAATAGAATGCTATAAAGCTGTTTTAGAAGCTAATCCAAATATTTATAGGGCTTTTGGTTTGTTGGGCCGTTGCTATAGAACAGAAGGCAAAATGGATGAAGCCTACGAATGTTATAAAAAAGCTATTGAACTTGCACCGACTTCGCCAGAAGCTTATTGTAATTTAGGTGTGTTTTTCCAGAAAGATGGCGATGAAGAAAAGGCTCAGGCAGCCTTTTGTAAGGCAATTGATCTAGACAACTTTTACTGCAATGCCTTGGTAAAGCGTGCAGCATGGTTATTAAACAAAAATCCTGAGGATTATGAACTGAAAGTTTATAATCTTAGATTGTCTGCTGTTCACCAAGATGTTACTTCTGCTCAGACTCATTTGAAAAATTATTATGAAAGAATGGGGTTTGATAGAGCTTCTTATTCAGATAAAGAAACTGCTTTATTCGGTGACTTTGCTGATTATAAGCTTCAGAAGAAGTTAAAAATAATAGAAAGCTGTATTAATAACGGTGCTTATGCTGCGGCTTTGAATAATATGAAAGAAGTTCTTGAATCAACAAAGGAAACTTCAGCAGAAAAGAAAGTTGCTGGTTGGTGCCATAGCAGAGCAGCTAGAGCTTCTAAGCGCTTGGGCGATACACTTGATTTTGATACTTGGAAAGCTCTTAATGAATTGGTTGAAAACACTCCTTCTGAAGATGATTTAAAGCAACAGGCTGATGAAGCAGCTAGAATAGAAGCCTTAGAAGCTGCAAAGAGAATAGATAGAAAAGCTGCTGAAGCTGCAAGTCAGGCTGCTATAGCAGAAATGGAAAATAAAGTGTCTGAAGATGGCGATTATTCTCAGCCTATAGCTGGACCTATTGAAAAAGAAGCTACTGAAGAAGAAAAGGATGAAGCATTGGAAGAGCAGGCTCTTTTAGGAGGAGATGATGATATGGTACCTCCGCCTCCTGTATCTGAAGAATCAATGCTGACTGGTATGGACGATATTCCAGCTACAAAGCCAGTAAGCGTTAGTAAACAGACTGTTTCTGAACCTGCACCAATACCGGAATCAGCTTCAGACACCGACGATTTGTTAATGGGTGGCATTGATGATATTCCAGCTCCTAAGCCAATTTCAGAAGATGCAATGTTGACTGGAATGGACGATATTCCAGCTCCAAAACCAGTAATGATGAATGAACCTGTTTCTCCGAAACCTGCTCCAATTTCAGAACCAGTTTCTGAACCAGCAACAGATACCGATGATTTGTTAATGGGTGGCATAGATGACATTCCGGCTCCTAAACCAATTTCGGAAGATGCAATGCTGACTGGCATGGATGACATTCCTGCTCCAAAACCAGTAATGATGAATGAACCTGTTCCTCCGAAACCTGCTCCAATCTCAGAACCAGTTTCTGGACCGGCAACAGATACAGATGATTTGTTAATGGGTGTTGATGATATTCCAGCTCCTAAACCAATTTCGGAAGATGCAATGCTGACTGGCATGGATGACATTCCTGCTCCAAAACCTGTTACAGCAAATGGTAAAGCTTCTTCAACACCTGTAAATAAAGTTGAAGAAGAACCTTCTTTAAAACCAAAAACTACTGCTGAACTTATGGCTGAAGCAAAACCAGTTTTGGAATCTGCTTCTGAACAGACATTAAAGCCAATGTCTACGGCAGAATTGATGGCTGAATCCCAAAAAATGAAAATGTCCTCTGAAGAACCGGAAACAATCTTAAAACCTATGTCTACTGCTGAACTTATGGCTAAGGCAAAAGAAATAGATGTTTCTTCTTCTGAATCTGATACTTTATTAAAACCAATGTCTACTGCAGAATTGATGGAAGAAGCTAAGAATGTTTCTTTACCTCCGAAACCTGTATTGGCTACTAAATCAGACTCTTCAAAACCTGCATCTGAAGCAAATAAAAATGCTAATCAAAAGAATGTTGGTTTAAGTGATAATTATAAGTCTCCTGTTAAGGGGGTTAATCCGGTAACTGTTCAGGAATTCTTTATGCTGGTTCTCTTCGAAGTTATGAGAGATGGTGATATTGAGGAACCGGAAAAGAAATTCCTTAACAATTTAAAAGGCTTCCTGAAGATATCTGATTCCGATTATGGCAAAATGTTCAATCATGTTGCCAAACAGATAGCTGTCAGTGGAAAATTGGATAAAGGTCCTGAAGGAAAATTTAATCCTAAGAGAGTATTTAGAAATTTATGTAAAGCAGCTTTAAGAGACGGTGTGTTAGCCGATTCAGAAAAGAAGATTCTTATTGCAGCAAGCAAATTATTTAAAATTTCTGAAAAAGAGTTTAAAGCTATGTTGTTAGAGGCTAAAAAATGAAAAGATTGATAAAGAGTCTTTCTATAATTCTTTTTATATTAACTGCTGTTTTGCTTAATTCTTCTGTTAGCGCAGAAACAATGCAGGTTCCTCAATGGTATAATCTCAAAGCAACTTTGGAAGAACCTCCTGTTGTGGGTAAGTCTGTGGGGTTAAATGTTGAATTACAGTCTATTATAGGGGATTTGAACAATATCAGTATCAAACTTATTCTTCCTGAAGGTTGGACTGTGGATAAAAAGCAAAAAAGCGTAAAAAAGATAGAAGCAGGCAAAACAGAACAGATTAAGTTTACCGTTTTACCTAAAAATGAACTATCTCAAGGTTCTATTGTTGTAGAAGCTGTTTTTGATATTCCCAAAACAAGTATTAATAATGCCATTGATAAAATGACAACGGATAAAAATACTGCTGAAGGACTTAAGGCAAGTGTAAAGGCTTGGCCGAATCCAGCAAAGCGATATACAGATACATCTTTTGCAATATTTCCAGAAGAATCTTTTTACCCACTGTCAGGTGATATGTGGGTCAGTTATGCTGATGAACTTTCTCCTGAGAAGGATTTTAAAGGACCTGTTTACTATATTGATTCATTAATCAGTTTACATCAGGCTCAGACAGATGTTGAGATGTTTAATAAATTAAATGTTCTTCTTAAGACTGATATGACATTAGCGGTTAATTTAACTGAATCTGGCATAGATTTAAACAAAAAGCGCTTTGATTATTTAAACGGGCTTTATGTTCTCGCTGTAGATGCATGGAAAAATCAGGATTTTCAGACTGCTTTAGACTTTCTTGAATTATTGGAAAAAGAGTCTGTGGAACTTAAAAAATCTTATGCTGATTATTTAAAGATTGCAACAGGAAATATGAGGGCCTTGGTCTTTTGGAAGCAGGGGCAGCGACGTCTTGCTGAAGAAGCTTTTAAAAATACATTTGCTCTAAACCGAAAGCATAAGCTTCAAAGATATATTTTGAGGAATCTTGGTCTTTTGATGTATTCGTCTAAAGATAAAGAAACTGCTAAGCAGATGTATTCATTGGCAAAGAATATTAAATCAGGTTACACACTATTAGATAAAGAATTAGAATTGTTAAATAAATAAAAATCAAATATGTACGGTTTTTAATTATTTATGAGTGATTTAATCGCCCAATTAAAATCTAATGATCCATCAGTTGTCTGTGCTGCAGTTGATGCTTTAGAAACGGTAGATCTAGAAGGACTAAAAGCCAATATTGTTTCATTACTGCTTAACAGCAATGTATGGGTTCGTTCTAGAGCAGCCAGATCAATGTGTCGGTGGGATAGAACCGAAGCTATAAGATATTTGGCAGCAATGCTTTTTTCGAAGAATAAAACAGAACGGGATGCCGCATTAAATCATTCTTTATTTTTCCCGTTTAACCAGATTGAAGCTATACTAATAAAGTATTTAACAGTAGAAAATGAACCTGATTTAATACAAAAAGCAGGTTTAGTTTTTATGGCTAATCCTGACAAAGTTACGGCATCTCATTTGTATGAAGCTCAGCAGGCCACAAGAGGTTTGCGTTCTGATCTTATTAATGGAATATTAATGGGGGTACTGGACTCCCTTTATAAAGCAAAACTAGAAGCAGATGCTCCAATTAAGCAGTTTAAAAAAATTAAGCTTGATTATGATAATAAGCGTATAAAAATATATATAAGTCATTTTTCGGCTTTGCTTTCTTCAGAAGAACCAGAAATAAGAATGAAAGCTGCTATAAAACTTTGCGAATTGATAAGACAGAAAATAGCAGACGTAAGCAATCTTATAAAAGATTTCTTAAAAAAAGAAAAAAATGAAGAAGTAACAAAAAAAGTAAAAGAATATTTAAAGACTTTCTCTATTGATATTCCATTAGAAGAAGCAAAAATAGGAACGGATACACCTGAACAGAGAAAAATTCTTTATTCATCAATTACAAACGACAATTATTCTAAAATGATACCGCCCCTTCTTCCTGATATAAAAAAATACGACTCTTCAGAACAGATGGTTATTCTTAAGCTTATAGAAGATTATGGAAGTAAACTAGACTCAGAATATGTTGTTAAATGCTTGGATTCTAAAGATAGTTCTGTTTTACAGGCTGCGATTGAAACTCTTAGTAAAATTGATTTGGAGATTTTGCAGTCTTATTTACCTGAATTTATAAAGAGTGAATCAGATTCTGTAAAAGTATCCGCAATAAATGCTTATGCTTTATCAGATAAGACCCAGGCTTTGTGTATCTTAGACAGAATGATGAATTCTGTTAAACTGTCTCAAAGAAAAAATGCTTTATTTTGTCTGGAAAATTTAGATTTTGCTTCAGCTAGTGATATTTATCTATCTGCTTTGAAACGTGAAAAAAATGAAGAAATACGAGCTGAATTGATGTCTGTTTTGTATGATAACGCAAATGAAGAAGTATTTTGTGAAGTATATTTTCAGTTTAATGCGAAGAGAAATGAGGATACAGACTTAAAACCTTTCCTTGAAAGAATTTCAAAAAAACTAGCTTCCGAGAATCCAAATAAAAAATCTGATGATTATTGGAATTTGGCAGAAGCTCGATTGCTTGAAGAAAAATGTATGGTTAAGCAGCGAGAATTATATCGCTTAGAAAGAGTTCAGTGCTTAAGAGAAGATAATTCAGAAGAAAAAACTGAACTGATAAAATTTGCTATAACTTGCCATAGTATAGGTTTTATTCTTACTTTGCTGATATGGTTTGGGTTTATGGCTCCTAGTGCATGGTTTATTTCTGATAATAATTCTAAGAAAAAACACAAAGTTTCATTAAATCAAGAATTTGGTTTTACTGATGATTATTCAAAAGAAAAATTTAAAACAGAGTACTTAAATGTTAGAGGTAAAATAGAAGATGTAAATGTTCAGAATAGGCAAGCTATGCTGTTAGATTATTCTGGTAGAAAATATCTTCTGATTTTTCATGAAGGACAGGCAATTCCTCAACCCGGCTTAGATTTTTGTGCACAGGTATATTTGGAAGATTATAGTGATTCTGTTTATACTGCTGAGGTAATAAATATTTTTTAACAATTATTATTTGCTACTTTACTGGTATTATAACAAAGAACATAAATTAAAAATACCAAGAACTAATGTACATATTATTGTTTGACATTGATTGTTATTATAAGTATAATCACGACTATGGCAAAAATAACAATTAACAAAGAAATAATAGGCAATGTCTGTGTTTTACACCCTATCGGCTATGTTGACGAAAAGGGTGGTTCTGCTTTATTCGAATATGTTGAAAAGGCGTTAGAAGAAGGTTCAAAAAAGATATTGCTGAATTTTACTGATTCTCCCGTAATAAACTCACAGGGTATAGCTCAACTTATTGAAATGGCTGAGATAATTGTAGATGAAAAAGGCGGGGATTTGGCTTTTTGTGGTTTAAGCGAATTATCACGCAGCGTATTTAAGATGGTTGGCTTGCTTCAAATGGGTGATGCTTACGAAGATGAAAAAGAAGCTTTAAGCTATCTAGCTAGTTAGTCGATAAATCATTATAATAGTACATAAGGTATAAAAGACAAGGAGGTCTATATGCTAACAGGTGTAGGTGGTAATAATTTACATACCAATCTTTTACACGCTGATAGCGCAATAAGTAAGTCTGTCGGACGAATTTCAAGCGGTAAACGGATTAGCCGCGCAAGTGAAGATCCGGCGGGCAGCGCAATGCTATCGGCATTCGATTCCCAGAGTCGCGCTTTGGCACAGCTGATGTCAAATCAACAAAGTCAGGCATCAGTTTTACAGACTGCGTCAAGCTCACTCACAACTACTTCCAACATTTTGCAGGGTATAAATAGTCTTGCTTTGCAAGCATCTAATGGAACCCTAACAGAATCAGACCGTGCTATGATTCAGCAACAGATTAATCAGCTTTCGTCTCAGATTAATATGAGTGCTAATCAAACTCAGTATAACGGTCAGAATCTATTAGACGGTTCTTTTTCTACTACTCTTCAAAATGGGGAAAAATTTGCAATTGATTCTATGACAGCCAATGCTCTTGGGCTTAATAATCTTTCAGTTGCAACGCCAGGTGAAGCTATGTCTGCATCAGATTTGGCTAAATCTGCATTAAGCAAGGTTGTTTCTACTCAGAGCAGTTTAGGAGCTGCTTTAAATGGAATCAATTCTAATATTGCAAATTTAGGTAACCAATACATGAATGCTGTGTCTGCCCAATCTCAAATTGGCGATGTTGATATGGCAAATGAGATAATGAATCTAACATTATCTAAAATGCAGTCTCAGGCTTCTTTAAAAGTTTATAAAATGAACGAAGATACTCGTTCAAATGTATTAAACTTACTTAAAGAATGATTTTGAAGCTAAGCAACCATAATCGTGGTTTTACGATTATGGTTGCTCTTATTATAGGTACCGTTCTTTTATTGCTTTCAGTAGTGCTTTATACTTTTGTCAGCAGGCAATACACTGGAATGCATATAATAGTAAACGGAGAAATAGCACATTTTCTCGCTGAAACAGGTATAAATACCACAATAGGTTCAATAAGAGAAAGTATTGGCAATAATTTTAGTGCTGGTACGAGAACCTTAGAAAAATTAAAAGAAATATTTTTAAACAGCAAATCCATTAATAATATTTGCATAAATGATATTTTAGATGATAGTTGGAATAATGATTTAAAAAAGTTTTCAGCAGAGATAGACAAAACAGCTTCAATAGAGGTGAATGTTTATTTAAGAGATTTTAAGCCTATTGAAAGGAACCAAAGCGTTTGGTGTGACCCCAAAGCAGTAGACGGATGGCTTGTTATAGAATCTGTTGGAAAATATAAAGGGGCGACTCGTAAAATAATGATAAAGCGCGGTATTAGCGTTTTTAATATGGTTCCTGGGGTTATGAGCAAATTTACCCTTTATCTTAATAATAGCACCAGTGATTATAACATTATTCGCAATGACTATAAGGGAATGATTACAGATGGTCCTCAGCCAATAATTGTTTACAACCATGCAACTCCGGAATATCCTGTAGAACCTGGTAATATAGCAGATATAGAGAAAGAAGAAAAAGACCCTGAAGTTTGGAAAAAACGCGGATGGATATGGCTGAAAGGGACTAAAACCAGATTGAATCTTTGTTCTGGGGCAGGGGATTTAGGTGAAATTTTTCATTTTTACGATGTTAGTAATCCAAATGTTTTTTCGCCGGTACGCTTGAATACACCTGTTAACTCTTTGCCTGAAACATTCTTTAATACTTTGACTATTCCATGGGATAAAAGCAGCGAATCAATAAAGAATGCTCATTATCGTTTTTGGCATAGTTTTATTTTGGACTGTTTTCACGACAGAAGCAAAAGAATGCAGATTGAAGCAATGTATGAAGGAGATATTCTTTCTAGTAGAGAAAGGCGGACTTATGGTGCAAAATCTTCTATTCTTCATCTCTTTGGTGATGCTAGAAAGGGTTATCAATCTAGAACCAGAGTAATAGGACCTGTTTATTCTGCTTTTGTCAGATTTGCAAATCTTGAAGTTAAGCCGGAAGATCCAGAAGTTAAGGAAATATTTGAAAGTCAGAGTCCTTTGCCAATCTATTTGCTTCGTTCTCTTCCTTATGATAATTATGGAAAAAATATAGATATTACAGAGTTTATGGGACGAAAAGTTGGCGGTCCAATGCTCAAAACCAGAATGCTTTTTAAAAACTATGATGAATACTCAAAATTAATGAGTTGTATTGTAGAAATGCCTTATGCAGAATCTTATAATTCTATGCAGGATGTTTACGACAAAAAAACAGATAGAGTTTTTCCAACTGCAAAAAAAATATTGGATTTTGATAAAGAGGGTGAAAGCAGTATTTCTAGAGATGGCAATGTTTATTATAAAGGAAAACCGGCTATAGAGGATTCTATAAAACTTATAAGGCAGAGAGTCCAAGATGTTGTTTCTACGCCAGCTGATTTTTGGAAAAAGTATCTTAATGAAAATGGCGAATTAGAACTTAATTCTGTCGTTTTAATAAACAATGATATGAATGAAGATTTTGTAATTCCACCTGTAGGAATGCCTCAGCCTCTTGTTGTGAAAGGAGGAGGCATTATTCTTTTAGAGAAGGGAAATATAAGTTTTAGAGGTATTTCTTTGGCTGATACTTCTGAAATTCTTAGTGTTGCAGCAGCATCTGACTGCAGAATCAGGTTTGAATCTACAATAACCAATATGGTTGACATTATTGCGCCAAAAGCAGAAATTGATTATGGCTCAAAGTTTGAGGTTTTTGGTTCTTTGTGCGCAAAGAATATTTATGCTGATCATCGTTTTCAGGGCGGAGTAATTAGATACAGAGAAGCTCAAGATCCGACAAAAAGCAGTTATGACAGATTCTATAAAATCCTTATTGCTCAAAAAGATTCTTATTGGAATGAATAATTAAAATGAAGTTAAAATACAGATTAATTGGAAAAAGAGCTTTGTCGTTGGTAGAAATAACTATTTCAATGGCAATACTTATAGTGGTTATGCTGCCTTCTTTTTTGGCTTTTTCTTCCGGCAGTCAAGGAATACAAATGACTGAATCAGAGTTCAGAGCGCATAATGCTGCACTTGAACTTATGGAACAGACCATTTCTTTACCTTTTAATATGATTAAACCTGGTTTTTATGAAGAAAATGTTATAAAAAATGGAGCTAATTTTGCTGATACAGATGCAATATATCATTTAAGTTTCAGTTCTGATTATAAACTCAGCATGACAGTAGAAGATATAGTAAAAAACAATAAGGTGTTTTTTAAAAAAGTAACTGTAAATGTTAAATACCCTATAACAAAGAATTCTGATCAAAAAAAGGATTTCAGCATAAAGGTTATAATAAATAATGACAATATCTGATAGAAAAGCTTTTACTCTTGTTGAAATCCTTGTAGCTGCCGGGGTTTCTGCTGTGTTTTTGGGAATGGTTATCTCTTTGTTTATGGGTTTTTCCAAAAGTTTTTCTGCTGGCGAAGGTTCTGCTGTTTTAATGCAGGAATGTGCTCTTTTTACTGCCAGATTGAGAAATGATTTGAATAATAGCGTTATGCCAAAAGACGGAAATTATATGACTATTGATGAAAACCAGATAAAGTTCAATGTTTACGATAGTCAGGATGGAGTAGTGAAGCCGATTATTTATTCTGCTGTTCTTCAAACAAACGGCTATTACAATATGACTAGACGTATTGCAAATGGTAAAGCACATACGATAGTAAAAGGTAAAATAGCTTCTTTTAGCTGGAAATTAAACGAAGAGAGTATTTCTACTGGAGCTACACCAGTAAAAAGACTTGGATTAGAAATAAATCTGAAAATGGGTTCTTCCGACTTAAAAAATAAATCTTTTGACTTTAAAACTACTTTTTATCCAGTAAGAGCCAATAAGATGCGCTAGCTAAGGGAAAACAACAAAAACTAATTAGTATAAAAACAATAATATGATATAATCACAGTACTGTTTTGCATTAGGAAATGATTATGAAAAAGGGTTTTACTGTTATAGAAGTTATTATTTCGACTTTAGTACTGTCTATATTGGCTACAGGTATTATGTTCTTGTTTCAACGCAGTAATTCCGCTTTTTCTATCACTCTTTGGAAACAGGAAAGAACCAAACAGGCTGAAATTTTTTGGACACATTTCAGAAAATGCATAGAAGAAGCCAGTGATTATCTCGAAATTCCTGATGATCAGATGGGTAAACCTCATCCAGAAGTTAAGAAAAAGGAATCAAAGCCTATTTTAGTTCATGCTTCTCCAAATACAGTAGATAATGGAAAAATATTAAGTTGGAATGTGTCGCACTTAGATTTTGATTTTTCTAATACTGGTGCTCATAGTAGTAATTCCGAATCTTTTTCCCTTGTGAAAGAAGGAAGAAAGATTAAGTTGGTTAACGGTGACAAGAAAACGATAGCAACATTAGATGATATTAAAGAAATAAATTTTGTGGCAAAACCCTTGGTAAAAGTAGAAGAAAGATCTTATACTTCTTTAAGCGATAATGACAGTGTTTCGCCAGATGACATGGTTGGAACTCTGCTTGAGATTTCTTTAACTATGACGCCTCCAGAACATTCTATTGGTGAGGGAAATAGAATTCCTCATAATCATAAATTCAAACTGAACGTAGCTTTTTCGAAAACAACGAGTATTAATAACTAATGAACAGAGTATTATTTATAATTTTATTTGTTTTGATGTCTGATTGCCTTATGGCTCAGGATGGGGCAGGGGTTTCTGTTCCGAATATTGTTCTTGAAACTCCCTCTTCTCCCTTAGCTTGGACTGTAGTTTGTATACTTGCTTTTATTATTCTGATTTTGATTTCAGTTATATTGGTTATGACCAAGAAGAAATTGGCTATGGACACTTCTTTGAATCCTGAAATAAAAAAAGAAGTCGAAGAAGTTTATGCTCGAAAAGTTAAACGTGAATATCTTGATAAACAGAAAGTATTAGACAACAAACTTAATCAAGTCAGATTAAGATTCTCAATAGTTATGGGGAAAGTAAAAACTTTACTTGATACTTTGTCTCCCGATAAACTTTTTAATGCAATTTGTGACTTGATTCAAACAGATGTTGGGGCAAACAGATATATTATTTTTCTGCGCGACGAAATAAAACACGAATTGTACCCGTTTCGGTGGTATGGATATTCTGATGAAATAAAAAAAGCTTTGATAATTCCGGATAATTTGCCTCACATTCTTTGTTATGCTTTAAAAAGGAAGCAGAATGTTTTTCGGGCAGACACAGAATACGACCCTGAATTAGTTAAAATAATTGATAATAAGCCTGATTTAAAAACACTTGTTGCTATTCCTTTGTTTTCCAAAGACAAGCTTTTCGGTGTTATTCATATTGAATCTTTTGAAGATGGACACGTAAAAATAGATGATAATGAAGCTAAGTTCCTTGTTGCTTTACCTTTATTTTTTGGTAGTGCAATTACTAATGCAGATATTTTTATGGAAACAAGAGAAGAATTAGAATCTGCCAAACAGATTAGCGAAAGAGAAATTGCTGAAAAGAGACGTTTGCACGATATTTTTTCTCGCTACACTTCAGCAGAGCTAATTGAAGATTTATTAAAACACCCTGAAAAAGTAGACTTGGGTGGCACCGTTAAAAATGCTTCAATTTTATTTTCTGATATTGCTGGTTTCACTCATTTCAGTTCCCAACTTTCTCCAAAAGAAGTTGTTGTTGCCATGAATGATTATCTTTCACGAATGACAGAAGTAGTTCTTGATTATCAGGGAGAGATAGACAAATTTATAGGCGATGCTGTTATGGCAAGATTCGGGGTTTTGAGCGATTTGCCTTATCCTTCTCAAAATGCTGTTCAAGCTGCATGCGCAATGCTTTTAGAATTGAAAAAACTGAAGGCAGAATGGGCTCAACGAGGTATGGAATGTTTCAATATAAGAATAGGAATAGCTACTGGTCCTGTATTGGCAGGAAATATTGGTTCTAAACGCCGTCAGGAATTTACTGTTATGGGAACCACAGTTAATCTGGCTTCTCGTCTTGAAGCTTATAACAAAACTCTTGGAACAACTTTGGCTATAGATGAAGAAAGTTTCAAATTTGCACCAAAGAATATTGAATTTGTTAAACATGAAAACCAGACCATTAGAGGCCTCGATACCCCAGTGAATGT